>NZ_VOXR01000059.1:0-12017 GCF_013420645.1 Acinetobacter sp. C15 | reverse complement strand
GGATAATCTTTTTCGGATTCAATCAATAATTGAACCGCTCTTTCTCTGATTTCAGGGGTATATTTTGGTTTTGTCATCGGGACATTCTCTCAAGAAAGTTGGTCTCCGACAAACCCGGTACGGTTCACATTATTTTATAAAAAGTAGAATAATGACGAATACATTTAATAATGCTGAATGGCTGGTTAAAAAAAAAACTTGAAAAAAATATAAAAAGTGATAAATTTCACACTTATTTTTATAGACGTGATTTTAATACCTATAAAAAATAAAAGGTGAAAGCAATGTTATTTATGACGATTGCTTTTGGGCTATCGGATTTAATACTTGGAATTCTTAAATGAAAAAATTTATCACTACTGCATTATTAGTATCTACTAACTTACTTTTAGCTGGACAAGCAAGTGCTGAAACACCAGCAGCAGGCACACAGCAGGCAAAAACAACTTTTGATGTAAAAATTGAAGTTCTTTCTACATGTTCTATCAATGCAACAGAGATTGATTTTGGTAAAGTAAATAGCGGTAGTGTTGCAAGTGATAAAACAGGAACCCTAAATGTAACTTGTACAAATCAGACACCCTACCGTGTAGGTCTTTCAGGTAGTGGTAAGATGAAAAATGAAAAAGATGAATCATCAAGTATTGCTTATGAGTTATTCCAAGATGGCGATACGCCATGGGATAACGATAAAAATAAATATTCAAACAGTGGTTCAGGTAACGTAGAAGCAATCTCTGTAATTGCTAAAGTCGTTGGCTCAACAAATGTTCGTGCAGGCAACTATAAAGATACAGTTACAGCCACGGTAACATATTAATATTTGTTATCGTAAAGATATTCTTCATTTAAAGGATATCAATATGAGAAATACGATACGTTGCTCTAATCTACTACGTAAGTACAGTTTAGTTTGTTTAGTAACGAGTATTTTTATGATACAGGCGCATGCTGCAAGCTTGCAGGTTGCGCCTATTTTATTAGAGTTTTCCCCTCAGGAAAAAGTTAAAGAGCTTTGGTTAACCAATACAGGAAGTGACGAAATTCGGGGCCAAGTCCGAGTAAATTATTGGACACAAAATAATAATCAAGATGTTATTACACCTACAAAAGATCTGATAGCAAGCCCCATGGTATTGACTATACCTGCTGGGCAAAGACAATTAGTTCGCTTGATTCGTAGCGCAAATAGCAATCTTTCATCTGAACAAGCCTATCGACTCATCGTCGATGAATTACCTAATCCAAAAACTGAAGAGAAAAGCGGGTTGCAGCTTTTGCTGAAATATTCGATCCCAGTTTTCTTTAAAACATCACATATAAATGCTGTAGATCAAGGCTTAACTTCTTTAAAAGGCATGACATTTAAATATACGGATCATCAATTACTAGTCATCAATCAAACTACAAGTTATAAGCGTTTTAGCCAGTTTGCTTATGTAGATTCTCAAGGTAAAAAGACACCAATTCAAATGGGACTGATGGGCTATGTTCTAAATGGTCAGAGTATGCAATGGCCTATCCCTAAACAACTGAATATTCAACCGACTGGAAAATTTGTTGCTGTTGTGAACATGGATGTACGTGAACAAATACTTCAATTAGCACATTGATGTATTCATCAATTTTGGAGTGGTTTTTGTGAGTGTACAGATTAGTGATTTGCTATTTGCAGGAGCAATCATTGCAGTGGCACCTAATACACTTGCACAAGTCAACGATCCAAAACTGATTCAAAATATGCAGCAAGATTTATATTTAGATGTCGAACTAAATCAATCAGCACAACCAGAAATAGGACATTTTTTACAACAAGATAAACAGCTTTATATAGATGTGACATCATTAGACAAACTCTCAATTCAAAGTAGTGCTCCTCAAATCTTGGTTGACCAAACAAACTATATTTCTTTAGATGCTATTAACGGGCTAAGTTATCAATATGACAATCTAAACCAGAAAATCACCATACAAGTCCCTATTGAATTATTAAGTGCAAAAAACCAATATAGTTATCAAGCTAAATCTGTAGCAACGGTTAATCCCCAGCAAGAAAGACAAGGCTTACTTTTAAACTATACGGCTTTTGCACAACAAACTGATGATCATTTTTCATTTAATGGATGGAATGAACTTCGTTATTTTGGTCTATTCAATGGTGTACTGAGTATTTCAGGTAATTATCAATATCAAGATAATCAGTTTACTGATCGTCAAATTCTAGATACGTATTGGGAGAAAGACTTCCCAGAGCAAATGCTTCGTTTACGTTTGGGCGATGCGCAAAGTGATGCTTTAACGTGGACACGCTCTACTCGGATTAGTGGTCTAAGTTTGGCTAAAAATTTCGCATTACAGCCTTATACGGTTACAACCCCATTAATGAGTTTTAAAGGGCAGGTTGCACTCCCTTCACAGATTGACCTTATCATTAATGGAATCAAGCAATCATCACAGAATGTAGTGCCAGGGCAGTTTGATATTCAAACTACACCGAGTATTACAGGTGCTGGCAATGCACAAATGGTCATTACTGACATCAATGGCCAACAACAAGTCCAAAATTTTTCACTCTATCGCGCAAATCACTTACTGGCACGGGGTCTAAATGATTGGTCATTTAACCTTGGTTATCCTAAATTAAATTATGGCATATCTTCATTTGATTATGCTGATGATTTAGCATTAAGTGGTAGTTATCGTTATGGATTAAGCAATACATTGACTGTTGAGACCCATACTGAGTTGACTGAAAAGTTACAGCAAGTGGGGCTAGGTGGTGTTTACCAATTAGGGAGACAAGCTGGTCAATTCAATGTCTCTTATGCCCATAGTTATACACCTGAAAACACGGGACAGTTGCTTGGATTCGGTTATAGTTGGAACTCAGCATTGTTTAGCTTAAATTATAATGGATTACGTCAATATGGGCAGTTCAGTGATATCGCTAGTTTAAATGATGCTTCATATGCAACCCAATCCAATCAATTTTACATGGGCTTAAATACGAAGTTTGGTCAGTTAGGAGGGAGCTATATTCAACAAGAGTATAAGGATCAGTCCAGCAACGAATATGTTCTATTGAACTGGTCTTATATTTTCCCTCGACGAATGAATCTGAATTTAAGTTATAGCAGGGACTTACTAAATAAAGAAAATAGTTACTACCTGTCCTTTAATATTCCATGGGCGAAACGGAATTCAGCAACTATCACAGCTCAACGTAGTAATGATCAAAATCAACTTAGCCTGAACGTCTTACATTCTGTGGATCAAGACCAAGGTGGTTTCGGTTGGCAAGCAAGGGCCAATCATACTGAGTTATACTCACAATTTCAGGGGCAACTGGATTATTTAAGTCGTTATGGCTTGGCCCAACTTAACGTTCAACATACGACCTCAGACCAAAGTAATACCAGTATTTACGCTTCAGTGAATGGCGGGGTTGTACTATTGAAAGATGCTATCTTACCTAAACGCCTAAGCAGTGGTTCATTTGCTATCGTTTCAACAGATCAAATACCTGATGTGCCTGTACGACTAGAGAATCGTTTAATTGGTAAAACTAATAAAAAAGGTTATCTACTACTCGATTATTTGAACCCTTATCAGAATAATAGTATCGCTATAGATACGCTTGATTTGCCAATTAATCTAAAAATTGAAAAAACGCAACAAAATGCTGTACCACGCCAATCGAGTGGCGTTTTTGTACAATTCCCGATGTATCAAGTGAAATCTGTGCAACTTCAAGTAGTAGATTTACAGGGACAAAATGTGAACGTGGGAACTTCTGTATGGCAAGAAGAACCGATTCAGCAACAACAACCCACAACTATTGTGGCTCACGATGGAGTTGTGTATATCGATAACCTAAAAAATAATACACTTTACATAGGCAATCAACTTAAGCAGTGCCGAGTGATACTGCCTGAACTTACAACATTAAAAGGTTTTAGTGATTTGGGGCGAATGGTATGTCAATAAACTGCAATGACTTGTTTAAAATGAGTGATTCAACGAAATATTTTATTTATGCAAGTTTATTCTTACTAGTATCTATTCTTTTTTGTTTACCTGCTTATGCTAGTAGCTGTTGGTTAGGGCAGTCTGCAACGTTAAGTTTAGGAACATCAAATGCTCAAGGCTCAGCACTTGTTTCAACAGATGTTATTGCTGACTGTTACTTTAATTCAAACCAGCCTGTAACGTATAAGCTATGTTTAGTGGCTGATAGTTTTGATCCCGCAGGTAGTACTCCTCGAAGTATGATTATTTATAATCCTGTAAGAGCATTACTCAATTATGAATTATATTCTGATGCAGCAAGAACATTTAAGATTCCTGATTCAGAACGTAAAAACCAAGCACAATGCCAAACTTTCCAGTTTGAAGCAGGAACTGGAAATGTCAGTACTCGGCTTAAACTATATGGTCAGGTGTTGCCTGGACAGAACGTACCAGCAGCATACTATCAAACGAATAGTATTGGATTGAAACTTTATTCTGCATACAAGGTTGGATCAGAAGTACCAACGGATACAGAAGCCCTTGCAAATTCGAATACTGGTAATAATAATTTAATTGTTAACTCATATTATGAAAATAGTTGCTTAATTCAGTCGGCAACAGATATTAACTTTGGTGCGGTTGACCAACTGAAGACACCGTTAATAAGCTCAGGAAATATACAGTTAGCCTGTCCCGTTGGCACTATTATGCAAGTCAGTTTAAATAATGGCATCAATGCGCAGGGCACACAAAGAAGAATGAGAAATGCTTTAGGAAACTATATCCGATACAACCTTTCTAGGAACGCACACGATGATCAACCTTGGCAAGGTAATACTTTTTACTCTGTAGATAATCATAATATACCTGTATATGCAACGGTTCCAGCTCAACCCATCAGTAGTACTGGGCAATACTCTGACACGATTACAGTAACTCTAACTTATTGATTTTTATTTTAAAATTAATAGGTAACCGTCGCAGTTACTGTGTCACTATATTTCCCAGCAGGAACATTAGCATTGGGAACCTTACCCCAAATCTTAATATTTTGTGTTTCCCCTGTCCCCTGTTGTGACAAACGATTGTCTGCAATATTGCCCCATTCTTTGCTCATGGCATGATCTTGATAAAGCTGATAAGGAATTTGTATAGAAATATCATTGGCATGCTTCAAACGACCATCACTATTTAAAGCAATATTATAGGGAGTACCATTAGTACAATGAACATTTAAGCTCCCTGTCGTTTGAACATTCTGTGCATTACGAGTCACAGTCCCAAAATCAATATCCGAAGAGCCTCCTGCTCCAATCTCACAAATTTCTATAACTTGCATTTTGACTTGAAACTGTGTGGATTGACGATCACTCATGGTATATGCGGAAACAGAGACTACAGCTAAAATTACAAAAGAATATTTAAAAATTTTCACTTGACTCATTTACCATAATTTCAACCTATTAACTCCATTAAATATTACATAGTTTTTTAAGAAATAATATATAGTTAATAGACTTCCGTCATAAATCAAAAAACGTACAATTTATTTGATCTTAAATTAATCAGCAAACTTATTTAATTCAAAGGATAATCCTTGGATGAAATTCAAAGATATTCAAAAATTATCAGACGTTAAGTTTCGTAGGCTTACCGGTGTTAGTTGGGCTACATTTAACCTCATGTTGGCCGAGCTAAATAAGCAGTTACCTCGTCATATTGGTAAAGGACGACCGCATAAATTACCGTTGGAAGATCGTTTGCTCTTATGTATAGGCTTTGTTGCATAAATATTTTGCAAAATACTGATTTTTAAGGAGTTTAAGAAAATTTTAATAAAAAATAAGTATAATAAAATCATAGTGTTAGGTATTTTTGCAACAAAGCCTTTTAGAAATAAAAGAGCATGATGTTTTAAGTATTTAACATAAAATCTCTTATGCGAAATTTAAGAAAAAAAGCTTTAGCATTTTTTTCTGTCTCTTCTTAATCGTTGATCTTTAGGCTTTCGCTTATTCCGTTTATTCAAATAAATCTGATCTGCATTTCGACAAGCCACTTCAAACTCTTTCATACTCCAAGCCTTCTTGGCAGTGAAGCGTACATAGTGTAAGTTTTTTGGAAAATACATTTGATTCAGCTTCTTCTGCTCGGGATTTCGGGCATTTAATATCGATCTCATTTTAGCCTGTAACGTGCCAATTTGATGACGTGTACCATGAAAAGTTCCCTTAGAACTCAATCTAAAAGTGGCTTCTTTCAAACGATCAGCCTGTTCAGTCGAAATTAAATCAATTTTTTTATTCAACTCCCGCGTTGCCGACTGCATAAATTCTTGCGATAGATACCAGGTAAAACGGATTTTCTTCTGAGAATATCGTTGAAAAAACTCCAAATGCTTTTTACGAACCCCGCGTAATGCACGAGTTAGCTCTTTCAACCGCTCGTTATAGCTCACGTCATCGTTAAATTTAATTCCAAACCGTTGCAGTAAAAATGCACTCACGGATGCCTGATTCCAACGTGTATGTTCATTTTCTAAAAAAGCAAAGCCGAAAATACGTTGAATACTGGAAAAACGCCTGACATCAGATGCATCAAAAGGCTTAAACACCCGATAAACCAGATCTTGGTTACTATCAATAGTTTTTACACGCTTGGCATGAACATTAAAAATAACGCCAAAGCGTTCAGGATGATAATAAACCCGAGAAAATTGTGGCTTAAGATCACTAAACTCAATGTATTGTCCCAGTACATAATCCCCATAGTGCAACAGTTTTTCTCTTTTGGTTGTCAAAAGACTATTCAACTTTTGCTTCTGTACCATGCTCGAATTTTTGGCGAGTATTTCTTTTAGCGTCAGCTTACTTCTTCGCGCTTCTCTGTAGCCTGTGGTAAATAACCAAAACTGGAATACCTCACTTTTGGCTGGATCATAATTGATGACCAGACTCCATACTGGTTCCCCGTAGTCCGATTTTTTCTTACGCTCAGATTCAGTCAGATCGAGGCCATACTTCAAAATTAATTTTGGAAGCACATGATGGAACTTTGAAAAAAGCACAGTATCAGAAAACCAAAACTTAGCCCTTCCATTCGAAATGCATTGCATAAGACTGAGAAGACAGTCTGTTTTCGTTGTTGTGTAGTAGATCATTATCTAATCAAAATATACCTTTTATGCGGAAAGCATAAAAGTTTATCTTTGATTAAAAAAGAATAAAAAACACCATTTTTATAAAATAGCGTTTTTTTTGATCAATTTTGGTAAATGTATAAATAAGAGTTCCGTAAATTGAGCGTCAGCAACATGCTGCTGTTTATTTCATGTGTGGGTTTTAAATATGAATGTCTGCTCCAAAGGCTCTATTTTGCGTTTTAAGAGCGTTTAATGATTTAACCAGGGATTTATTGTTTTTAGAGTTAAACGAGCTAATATCCCCTATTTTTTGCTTCTAAACATAAATATATAAGCGAGTGTCTACGAGCGACACAATAAAAAGTCGCGCCTAGACTCCCTGAAAAACATTTTTTTAGTATCAAAATCTCAAAAACAGTAAATCACTTGTAGAAAATTGAGTCTAGACCCGAGCGAAGCGAGCAAAAAAGTACTATGAGCGAAGCGAATTCCAAGTTTCTTTTACTTTTTCTTAAAGTCACGTAAGTATTCACCAAAAAATTGCCCCGACGAACTGAGCGAAAGCGAAGTTCAATAGAGTTTGAGCGAAGCGAAAACCAAGGGCAATTTTTCGTGACTTGGCTTTTAATTATTTTAAATGTTTTTAAATGTTTTTAAATGGCCTGAAACCCTTATTTTACAATGCTTTTAAGAAGTATATAGCAACGTTTCCTCGGTTATATAGCAACGTTTCCTCGGTTATATAGCAACGTTTCCTCGGTTATATAGCAACGTTTCCTCGGAATTTGACAACAAATATTTATTGTGTTGTTATAACAACATAATAAAACCGTTGCTAAATAGAATGACATGGCCGACTTAGTTGTAAAATCAAATAAACTTGTTCAAGCCTTACAGACACTTACTTTAAGTGAAACTCGCCTATTACAGCTCGCTATTGTCGATGCTCGTGAAACAGGCCAAGGATTATCAGCAGAAGAACCATTAGAACTAAATGCTAGTAGATATGCTACAGCCTTTAATGTTTCACCTGATGCTGCTTATTTAGCTTTAGTTGAGGCAGAAGATTCTTTATTTAAAAGACAATTTACTATTACCAATGAAGATGGAACTTTAACAAAAAGTCGTTGGATTCAAGATGCTAATTATCGAAAAGGTGAAGGTCGCATACTAGTAACATTAACTCGTGTTGTAATTGAACATGTCACAAAAATAGATGGCTTTGAACAATATTTTACTAGTTACCATCTTAAAAAAACTTCCGATTTTAAAAGCGTTTATGCTGTACGACTTTATGAGTTGTTAATGCAATGGAAGTCTGTAGGCAAAACACCTATATATGAGTTGAATAAATTTCGTAGCCAATTGGGTATAGGAGTTAATGAATATGATCGTATGGAGGCTTTTAAAAGACGTGTTTTAGATATTGCTATTAAACAAATTAATGAGCTTTCTGATATTACCGTTAAATATGAGCAACATAAAAAAGGTCGTGCTATTTCAGGTTTTTCATTCGCCTTCAAACAAAAGAAAACGAATCAACCAATAGCAGATAAGCGAGATCCAAACACGCTAGATCTTTTTTCAAAAATGACGGATGCTCAACGTCATATGTTTGCTAATAAGCTTTCAGAATTACCTGAAATGGGGAAATATTCTCAAGGTACAGAAAGCTACCAACAGTTTGCTGTACGTATTGCTGAGATGCTACAAGATCCCGCTCAATTCAAAGAGCTATACCCATACCTAAAAAAAGTGGGATACATGCCATCAAATAAAAAGGACACCGTAAATGGCTAAGTTATCACTAAGTGAAGTATCTAAAAAATTTCATGTGGATAGATCAACCATTTACAGAGCTGTACGTAATGGACGTTTATCACGCTCCAGTGATGGACAATTCGATCTAGCAGAGGTCATACGATGCTTTGGAGAACCTGAGCAAACATCTCAAAAAATTGAATCATCTAAGCAAGAAGATGATGAATCTACAAAAAAACTTATTGCCCATTTAGAAAATGAAGTCAAAAAATACCAAGAACGTGAAGAACGGTTAATGCAACAAATTGACCGTATGCAAACACTCATTGAGCTGAAAAGTGTTGCACCTGCCACAGCAGCACCACAACAAGATGCTACGGCATGCGACACCGACCTACCACAGCATGCGACAACACAACAAGACAATGATAATAAAAAGAATAATGAATTAAATATTGCAGAAAATGTGGCAGTGCCACAGCAAGAAACTACGGCATACCACACCCAAACGCTACAGCATGCCACGTTGCAAAATGTGGCAGTGCCACAACACAAAAAACGTGGTTTATTTGGCCGTGTGCTGAATGCCGTCTTTGATAATGATTGAGCAATAAGGGTGAAAGATCATGCCAAAACTGAAAGACATTGCCCTGGGCATTGTGGTTGCTCCAGTACTGATTCCAATCATGCTGATTGCATCCTACCAGGATAAAAAGGCATTTAAAAAAGAGCTGGATGAACGCCAAAAAGAAAAAGACCAGGCATCCTGATTATTCAATTGAGCTAATCAAAAGTGTGGAACATTGATGAAATAATAGGCGTGGAACGTGAAAAGTCATAAAAAAAGCCCAATCGGGTGTGATTGGGCTATAAACTAGAAACTACAGCATTGATTTCTAAGGAAAATTATAACACATTTCGTATAAGGTGTATTATGTTAATTTTAGGAAAACTTAATTTTTATATTTGATAAGAGCTTATATTCAATGGAATTACCTTTAAACCTGACATGTAATATAAATAGCCATAATGGAACTATTCAAAGACAAATAATATTAGAAAATACATTTACTTGTATCTTAGGTCCAAATGGCTCAGGAAAGACACATATATTAAGAAGTTTAAAAGATAGTATAAGTCCACTTATTAAAAAAAAGTCCCGTTTCATATCTGCAGGTCGTATTGGTTTATTGGAACAATTTAGATCAAACTATGATGGTCATAGATCTCATGGCAACATTGAATATGACAGTGCCCAATTTGGTGGAAAAGACTATGCTTCGCGTAGACATAATATAGAAACGTTACAAGGTGATTATCAAACATTAGCTCAACGACCAGATATTTTGATAAAAATTCAAGAAAGATTAATTAAATTATTTCGAAGAAATTTAATTATTAGTTGGGATGATGGTTATCTAAAAATATTCTTTTCTCGTTTAGATGGAACTAAGCCATACTCATCAGGAAGAGAAGCATCCGGATTAATGCATTTAGTTGGGATATTATGTGCTCTTTACGATGATGAAGTAGGAGCATTATTCATTGATGAGCCTGAAGTATCACTACATCCACAACTCCAATCTTTCTTATTAAATGAAATTTTAGATACCGTTGGGCTTCCAGATGAAAATAATAATAAAAAAATTATAGTGATCGCAACGCATTCTACAGAAATGCTTCATATCAATAAGCCAGAAGATTTATCTTCTTTAATCTTTTGTTATGACCTGAATTTAGAACCCAAGCAGGTTCTCAAAGAGGATGGAACTCTAAAAAACCCTAAAATTCAAAATCTTATTTCTAAATTAGGACAAGAACATAAACTAGCACTTTTCTGTCAACGACCACTTCTTGTTGAAGGTCCTTCAGATGTCGTAATGTGTAATACATTAGCCCAGAAACTACAAATATTTCTAGAAGCATCAGGTTCTCAAATTCTTCCTGTAATTGGAAAGGATCAAATGCCTATAGTTGCTAAATTATTTAAACTTTTCGGAAAAGAGCCTGTAATTTTAGCTGATGCAGATGCTATTGCAGATGGAGTAGATATAATTTCTCCATTCCTCACAGGAAATGCATTAGCAAATATTAAGGCATCAAAATTTGGGGCAAAAGATGCTCTTAGTTTAGCTCGAAACATTAATAATGATTTCGCAAGAATAGTCACTGAAAGATGGAATGAAATCGAAGGTTTAGCTATAAAACACCCATATTGGATTAATGGTCAAACTAATTTACCTAGAGCTCAAAAAAGAGCAGTTTTCTCAACACTATTTTCCAATAATGAAGATACTTTAAAAGAGCATCTACAACAAAATCATTCTGATTGGATAGTAATTAAAAATCGATATGAGGCCTTATTGAAGATCGTTGAATCTTGTGGTGTGTTTTTCTTAAAAAAAGGAGCTATTGAATCTTATTACAACGTATCAGATCAAAATACTTCTGACAAAAAAGTTGACGCTGCTGTTGAAGAAATTACTTATATAAATACACTAACAAAAGAGCAGATCTATATCGCCTATGAAGATATTGTAAAATGCTTAAATTTTGCATCTGCTACAGAGGAAATTAATGAAACTAGTGCATTGCTAGACATTTTGCTTGCAATAGCTGCTCCTTGTTTACCTAAAATTCAGGATCCTAACAATAAAGAGGATCTGAATATTTTTGCATCTTCTTTATTCCCTGAAAAAGCAAAAATATTTAAATTGAGTAAACAAGGTGATAATTTAATAATTGATTTAGACACAAAAATTATCACATCTAATAGTTTTCCTTTAACTATTCATAAAGATGAAAATATTACGATTACCTTAAGTAATCGGTTATTACAAAATCAATAAACTATAAGCCACCTAATTAGGTGGCTTTTTTATTTAACAAAAGATCTCTTATAAGAAACTCATGAATAGTGTAAGTTTCAACAAAATTACAGTCCATTTAACATAATAGAGCTTATACGAAACGCATTTGTAAGCCCAAAGTAGAAATGTCCGGTTTCTCCAAAGTAAAAATGTCCGCTTTTAGAATATGCACTTTTGCAATTTTCTTAGCGGACGGTTTGATATGTTGGTGTCTATGTCGGATAAAGAACTTA
>NZ_VOXR01000058.1:0-12273 GCF_013420645.1 Acinetobacter sp. C15 | reverse complement strand
TCCTTAATAAACCCATCTTTATTTTCAGGGGATACAAAATAAGCAAGGTCTTGCTCTACTTTCTTTAAGCTTTCAGTCAAGTATTTCATTGCAAGTTTTTTTAAAATTTAATACCTAAATTGTATATGTTTGACTATATTTGTCAATATAATTATTTGCTATAAATCACTCCCTCTGGCTCGAGTTTATTTTTTATATGGAAATGATGATCCGGATTTATTTATACGCCGGATTTTTGCAGCGGGCAACCATGGGCAGACACCGCTCCAGCTGCTCAAAAAACCGCTTTTTTCAGGTCAAAGGCTAAATTTTGGATAAAAAAAAGAAAGAGATCTCTCCCAAAATCTCTCCCTCGGAGTTGAATCTTTTACGGATCCATATGTTATTGTCATTATTATTTTCGGCTATTTCCGCGCTTCTTGGGGATGAAACGTCATCAAATAGCAATTTACCCTCTAGATATGTAGACACCACATATTTAGACGGATAAATCTTAAACATAAAATATGACAAAATCAAGACAATCGGAAAAAT
Organism: Acinetobacter sp. C15; assembly: GCF_013420645.1. Lineage (NCBI taxonomy): Bacteria > Pseudomonadati > Pseudomonadota > Gammaproteobacteria > Moraxellales > Moraxellaceae > Acinetobacter > Acinetobacter sp. C15. The sequence goes on along the minus strand of NZ_VOXR01000058.1, from coordinate 11,739 downwards.
TTAATTCTTGTTTTTATAAGGTTTTTTTTAAATTTAAATATTTAAATATCTTATAAGCAATATCATAAAAAAAGCAGACCGAAGCCTGCTTTTTAATTCAATTACTTAACTGCGTTTTTAGTCGGTAAAGGTGACTTTGGCAATGGCCTTTTTACTGGCCTGTACAATCAAAGTTACGTTTTCTTTCACCGAGAATGAGGCATCGACTGGTTGCCAATCAACTTTCACTGCACCACGACCGACTGCATCTTTAGCCTGTGCCGCGTTCTTGGTTAAACCTGCCGCACGTAAAATAGAGGCAATGAAAATCTCACCGCCATATTCGCCACGTGAAATGGTCACTTCTGGTGTACCTTCTGGCAATTCACCTTCGGTAATCAGGTTACCGGCACCTTTATGCGCATTGGCTGCAGCTTCCGCACCGTGGAAACGCTCGACCAGTTCCAGCGCCAGAATCTTTTTCACATCCTGCGGGTTACGGCCTTCCGCCACTTCTTTCAGTAACTGCTGGATTTCTGCCACAGACTTGAAGCTGAGCAGGTCAAAATAACGCTCAATCAGTGAGTCCGGCATAGACAGCACTTTTTGATACATCGCGCCTGGGGCATCAAATACACCAATATAGTTGCCCAATGATTTCGACATCTTGTTGACGCCATCTAAACCTTCCAGAATTGGCACGGTAATACACACCTGTGCTTCCTGGTTATAACGGCCCTGTAAGGTACGGCCCATTAGCAGGTTAAAGGTCTGGTCGGTGCCACCCAACTCTACGTCAGCTTCTAAAGCCACCGAGTCATAGCCTTGTACCAGCGGATACAGGAATTCGTGAATCGCAATTGGTTGCTGGTTGTTATAACGCTTGGTGAAGTCATCACGCTCCAGCATACGCGCCACGGTTTGCTGTGAGGCCAGTTGAATTAAATCGGCCGCAGTTTTGCTGGCAAACCATTCCGAGTTAAACACCACTTTGGTTTTGTTTGGATCGAGAATCTTGAACACCTGTTCCTGATAGGTTTTGGCATTTTCCAGTACCTGCTCGCGTGACAACGGCGGACGGGTCGCGCTCTTACCGGTCGGGTCACCAATCATGGCAGTATAGTCACCAATCAGGAAGAAGACCTCGTGCCCCAAATCCTGGAACACTTTCAGCTTGTTAATTAAAACCGTATGACCCAAATGCAGGTCAGGTGCAGTCGGGTCAAAGCCCGCTTTAATTTTTAAAGGACGGTTCTCTTTTAATTTCTTTAGAAGATCTTCTTCAGAAATAATTTCATGCGTACCTCGTTGGATGAGGGCAAGTTGTTCTTCAGCTGGCAAGAAATTTGACATCACAAAACCCAAACACATCAGTTATTCAATTTGTGCGATATACTAACACTTTTTCAGCACATTGCAGGCTTAAGAATAACCATGACAGCGATCTATATTGGGGTAATGACCGGCACAAGTATGGATGGTGTCGATATTGTTGCTGCTTCTTTTGATCCTTTACAGCTTCATGCCACCCTGACCCTGAGCTTCGATCCCGATTTACGCGATGAACTGATGGCCCTGACCCTGCCGGATGACAATGAAATTGACCGGATGGGCAAGGCCGATGTCGCGCTGGCGCAAATGATCGGACATGGCATTAACCGCCTGATTGAAGAACACCAGCTTGATCGCAGCCAGATTCGTGCCATTGGTTCACATGGCCAGACCATCCGCCATCGCCCTGAACATGGCTTTACCCTGCAAATTGGTGACCCGAATATTATTACCGAAATAACCCAGCTGCCGGTGGTCTCGGATTTCCGCCGGCGTGATATGGCTGCTGGTGGACAAGGCGCCCCATTGGTACCAGCTTTTCATCAGGATGTGTTCCAGCATGACAGCATCCACCGGGTGATTCTGAATTTGGGCGGGATTGCCAATGTCAGCATGTTGCCTGCCGGACAGCCGGAAAAAGTCTATGGTTTTGATACCGGCCCGGCCAATATCCTGATGGATGCCTGGTGTGAACGCTACACCGGCCAGCCTTATGATGAAAACGGCAACTGGGCGGCTTATGGACAGCCAATTCGCAGCCTGCTGGACCGTCTGCAGGCACATGAATATTTTTCCAAAGAGCCGCCAAAAAGTACCGGCCGTGAAGATTTCAACCTGGAATGGCTGGATGAGCAGATTGCCGACTGGCGCAATGACCTGGCCTATCAGGAACTGGAAGATACCCCGGAAAATGTACAGGCCACCTTGTTAAAACTGACCACCCGCGCGATTAAAAAAGCCATTTACCGCTCGGGCATGGACACCGGTGAAGTCTATGTTTGTGGGGGCGGTGCCTATAATTCCTATTTACTGGAACAGCTGCGCTGGCGCTTACGCAAACATGAGTGGAGTGTACAGACCACGGCGGATTTAGGTATTAACCCGACCTGGGTGGAAGCCACTGCTTTTGCCTGGTTGGCGATGCGTTTTCTGAACCAGCAAAGTGGCAATTTCCCGGCTGTGACTGGGGCCAAAGGCTACCGGATTTTAGGAACATTGACCGCAGTCTAGGCCAATCTCTTTGTATTAAAAAAGATATTAAAAAAGCCCTCAAAATAGAGGGCTGAGCATTTTAAAATTCTGCTTAAATCGAGAAAGAAGAACCACAGCCACACGTAGTCGTGGCATTCGGATTTTGAACCACAAAACGTGAACCTTCCAGACCTTCTAAATAGTCCACCACTGAACCGACCAAATATTGATAGCTAAGTGAATCGACCAGCATTTTTACGTCACCATTCACGAATTCAGCATCATCTTCATTCATGCTTTCAGCAAAGTTAAAGCCGTAAGAGAAGCCCGAACAACCACCACCGGTCACATAAACGCGTAACATTAAATCTTGGTTGCCTTCACTGTCACGCAATTGGCGTACTTTGTTCGCAGCATTGTCAGTCAGCACAAGGGCTTGGGCATTCATGTCGGATTCCTCGTTCGATTCAAATGTCTTTTAACAGAAAAGACCACATATCAAGTATAACATACCCAATATATGGTCAGTCATGTTCAATTCAAAGTCAATTCAGACTAATTTTATCAGGATTATTTGTAATTCTCATCCTGCAGGCCGCATTCGAAGTTTTTCGGGTCCTGCTTACAGCGGAATTGCCACAGCAGCTTCATCATGCGTTTGTCATAAATGCCACGTTTGGTCAGGTCAATCCGCGCCTCACGCATCATCTTCTGATAGCCCGGTTTGTCGGCTGCCGGAATATTCATCCAGTATTTTTGCGGAATATCGGCTTTCATTTTACCCAAGATGTTAAAGGCACGCGGTAATTGACCTTTGACCCATTCCCGTGATTTCTGGCCAAAACCGGCCGGGAACTTGTTCGGGCGAATAATAATATTGCCAGTCACCTGTAAAATCGGATAATTCACAATCGCGCCTTTACTGCCCAAGCCCTTATGCAGCTCCAGTGGCTTAAACACGGCGGCCGGCGCACCAATAATATCGACCTGACCGTTATTGAATTTACTGCCGAAGTTGGTGACATCTGAACTGACTGCCTGCGCGCCAATCTGCTGCACCATAATTTTTTGTGCCTGGTCATAATCCAGGACCGCAATTTTTTTACCGGCAGCTTTGGCCACGGTATTAATACTGCGGTCATTGACCATTAAAAAGGCATCACCAACAGGCACCACGCCAGCCACTTCATACTGGCCCTGAGTCATGAAGCGGGAAAATTTCGGACTGGCCAGCCCCTGCATGACTTTGACCGCCAGATTTAAATCGGGAATTGCACCAATCGCATCCAGAGAACCGGTAAAGCTGTTAAATTGACGCCCGCGCATACCGGTGACACTAATCCCGTCACATTTACCGGCTTTAAAATCTTCGGCAATTACCGCTTCATTCTGCCCGACGCGCAGTTCAATATCTGCGCCCCAGGCTTTGGCCGCCAGCTGATAGTCCAGCATCAGCGCATACACATCGCCACTTTTTCCCACCAAATCAAAGACACACACTGTCTGCTTGGCCTGTGCTGCAGTCGCACCGAGTCCCATCACTGCAGCCAGTGCGATGCCTTGAGCATAATATTTCATTGATCTTTCCTTTATCGCTGTTCTTGTTGTTTTCAGTTGTACTGAAGTGTTTAATATTTTAAAAAGCTGTTTTTGCCTATCCATCCTTGTTCTTTTTACCTTTGGAGATCACCCTCTCCTGCTCCTCCTGTCTGTATGCCTTGGATGAAACAACTCATCTCTATTTTTTAGGCTTGGGCAAAGATGAAACTATTATTTTTGATTAGCTTACGTGATTTGACCTGAACTGCAATGGCCCAAGTGACAAGGTTCCAGATGCAACAACCCGGCACAGATGCCGGGTTGTTTTTCCTTCAAAATGAAGCTTATTCACCGCCCAGTGAACACTCGAAGTTGGCTTTATCGACAGAACAGCGGGCACGTTTGAGTACGCTCATCATCGACGCATCATAAATACCGCGTTTGGTCATATCCATCCGCCCCTCACGTAACAGCTTCTGGTATTTGGTTTTCTCTTCCGCGCTCAGGTTCATTTTGTATTTGGCCGGAATACCTGCTTCCAGACGTTTAATCATGCCCAAACTTTTTGGCAGGTTTTTCGAGAACCAGTCACGCGATTTCTGGCCAAAACCAGCCGGGAATTTCTCCGGACTAATTACTAAATCAGCCGTGACATGCAGTACAGGGAAATTAAACATGGCGCCTTTGGTTCCCAAGCCTTTATAGATTTCCAGCGGCTTATAAGCATAGGCTGGCGCACCAACCATATCGACCTGGCCATTATTAAATTTCGCCACAAAGTTAGAGACATCGGAGATTACCGCCTGAGCACCGACACGTTGCACCATAATTTTTTGTGCATCGTCATAGCCCAGTACCGCAAATTTCTTGCCGGCAGCTTTTTCAATCGAATCAATATTCTTGTCACGGACAAAAATAAAGGCCGAACCTAAAGGTGCAATTCCCGCCACTTCATATTTTTTCCCCCCCAGATTGGTGACCATTTTGCCGGCATTACGTTTGTCCAGGGCAAAAGTAATCGCACGTTGGGCAATGGCATTGCTGGGCACACCGCCCAGTGCATCAATTGAACCGGCAAATTTATTGTACTGACGGGCACGCATCGCAGTCAGGAAAACCGCATCACATTTGCCGGCTTTAAAGTCATTATCGGCCACGGCTTCATCCTGACGGGGAATCAGGTTGATGTCTGCGCCCCAGCCTTTCGCGGCCAGCGCCCATTCCTGGGCCATTTGATAAGATTCACCAGATTTGCCGAGTAAATCGAAGATACATACATCGACCTTGGCTGCCTGAGCATTGCTGGCCATACCCAAAGTAGCCAGTGCAGAAAGCGCGAGAATTGTTTTTTTCATTGTATTTGTCCTTACAGAATCGTCTTTCATCAAGAGTGTCCATACACTTGCTGAATATTAAGCAACTTGTTTTTAAAAAAATAGAGCTTTTACTCCAAATATTTTTAAATCGTGACCAATTCAATTTATGCTGCTGCTGATCTCAAACCCACAAATTGCAGAGATCAACAGTATTTTCAATGGCTTAAAAATTTCAGGCAGAGCGGCGAAAATTTACACATCGTGGCCACTTTTTTACAAACTTATAACCATTTTCTCTATTCACCGCCGAGTGAACATTCAAAATTGGTGCGTTCTACCGTGCATCGTGCCCGTTTCAGGACCCGCATCATCGAGCCATCATAAATGCCTTTTTCAGTCAGTTCGATGCGGCCATCACGTAGCAGTTTCTGGTATTTGTCCTGATCCTCCTTGCTGAGTCGGGTGCGGTATTTATTTGGAATTTCCGCTTCCAGACGTTTCACCATGGCAAAGTTTTTCGGAATCTGCTGGACAAACCAGCGCCGGGACTGCACTGCAAAACCATCTGCGAATTTTTCTGGCCGGATAATCAGGTCCGCCGTGACATTGACCACCGGAAAATCAATCATGGCACCGCGTGTGCCAAAACCTTTTTCAATTTCCAGCGGTTTAAAGGCATAAGCCGGTGCGGCCACAATATCAACCTCGCCCTGATTAAACTTGCGTACAAAATTGGAAATATCGGAATCGACTGCAATACCACCGACCCGCTCCACCATCATTTTTTGTGCCGGATCATAATGCAGAATCGCAAATTTCCGGTTTTTAATGTGCTCAACCGAGTTCATGGCCCGATCTTTAACAAAAATATAGGCCGAGCCAATCTGGCCGATGCCAGCCACTTCAAAGGTTTCCTGGCCAATCAGGGTCACCAGACGGCGGTTATTGCGCCGGTCCAGCACATAACTAATGGCTTTCTGGGCAATGCTATTACTTGGCACACCGCCCAGTGCATCAATCGAACCGGCAAATTTATTGTATTGCCGCGCCCGCATTGAGGTCATATAGGCACCATCACACTTGCCCGCCTTAAAATCACGCTCGACCTGGGCTTCATCCTGATAGGCTTTCAGACTGACATTGCTGCCCCAGCGCTTGCTGGCCAAGGCCCATTCTTCCAGCAATTTATAGGATTCTCCGGCCCGTCCCAACAGATCAAAAACACAGACCTGCGGATTGGCCTGAGCCAGGCCACTGACGCCACACAAGGCCAGTGTCGACAACAACAAAACTCCGTTTTTCATTTTTGTCACCGTACATTTGTTTTTGTTTTTTATCAGAAATTTTAATATATCGGGCTTGGTTTTATAAAAAAACCCTGCATAGCCGCTTTCCGATAGATGACACGGCGCCCGCTTTTTCATTATTTTTTTCGATGTGTTGCTGTAGCACCTGAAATAAACTGCGCCAGCTTTTTGTTTTCCAGAGCGCATCCTTTAGAATAGGCGCATTCTGTTCCTGAGTTTAGTGAGTCCAATGATTCAATTTGACCAAGTCTCTTTACGCCGTGGTGGTCGTGTCTTATTTCAAAAAGCGTCCATGCAGATCCATCCGGGTTGGAAAGTTGGCCTCACCGGAGTCAATGGCGCCGGCAAATCGACCTTATTTGCCGCCTTATTGGGAGAACTGGGGGCAGATGAAGGCAGCCTGACCCGTCCATCGGGCTGGACCGTTGCGCACATGGCCCAGGAAGTCAAAGCCCTAGATATGCCGGCGCTGGATTTTGTGTTATCGGGCGATGAAGAATACTGGCAGATTCAGAAACAGCTGGCACAACCTGAACAGCTCAGTAACAGCGAACTGGCACAATTACATGGCCGTTTTGATGAAATTCATGGCTATTCTGCCCCATCTAAAGCCGCCCAGTTAATGGCCGGTCTCGGTTTTATGGAACATCAGCTACGTCTGGATGTCTCCAGTTTCTCCGGTGGATGGCGCATGCGTTTAAATCTGGCACGCACCCTGATGAGCCGCTCCGACTTACTACTTCTGGATGAGCCAACCAACCACTTGGATCTGGATGCCATTTTATGGCTTGAAGACTGGCTCAATGCCTATGAAGGCACTTTAATCCTGATTTCACATGACCGCGATTTTCTCGATGCAGTGACCGATCATATCCTGCATATTGAAAATCAGGAACTGACCTTATATACCGGCAATTACTCGACCTTTGAAGTGACCCGCAGCGAACGTCTGGCCCAGCAGCAACAGGCCTTTGAAAAGCAGGTTGAAGCCCGCGCACATCTGCAAAAATTTATTGACCGTTTTAAAGCCAAAGCCACCAAGGCGCGTCAGGCGCAAAGCCGGATTAAACAGCTGGAAAAAATGCAGTTGCTGGCACCGGCGCATGTCGATACCCCGTTTACCTTCAGTTTCCGTGAACCCACCAAAATGAGTTCACCCTTACTGACTCTGGATCAGGCAGAAATTGGCTATCCGGGCAAAAGTATTGCCAGCAAAATCAGTCTGCAGATTACCCCAAGCTCGCGTATTGGCCTGCTGGGCATGAACGGCGCCGGTAAATCTACTCTAATTAAATCACTGGTTGGTGATTTAGCGCTTTTAAATGGCCAGCGCAAAGCCTCTGAACTGCTGAATATTGGTTACTTTGCCCAGCATCAGATGGATGCACTGGATGCACAAGCCAGCCCGATGCTGCAATTGTCACGTCTGGCCGACAAACAGATCAGTGAAGCCACCCTACGTTCGTTCCTCGGCAGTTTTGGTTTTAGCGGCGAACGTATGGATACGCCGTGCGAAAGCTTCTCCGGCGGTGAACGCGCCCGTCTGGCCTTGGCCCTGATTGTCTGGCAGCGCCCGAATGTACTGATTCTGGATGAACCGACCAACCATCTGGATTTAGACATGCGTCATGCCCTGAGCATGGCCTTACAGGACTTTGAAGGCGCAGTGGTACTGGTATCGCACGAACGTCAGCTAATCGCCAGTGTCTGTGATGACCTGCTGTTGGTGCATGCCGGACGCTGTACTGAATTTTCCGGTGATTTGCAGGATTATGCCAAATGGTTACGTGAGGCCCGTCAGCAGCAGATCAATGCCCAAACCGCATTGGCACAGGCCAGCGCAAGTACTAACAAGACTGCCGCACCGGCCAAAGTTGATAAAGAAGCACAGCGCAAACTGGCGGCGCAGCGCCGTGAAGAAACCCGTCCGCTGCGGAAAAAAATTGAACAATGTGAAAGCCAGATTGAAAAAATCCAGCCCCGTCTGGCCAGTATTGAAGAACAGCTGGCTGACAGCAGCCTGTATGAAGCTTCGCGTAAAGAAGATCTGCTCAAGCTGATGAATGAACAGACCAGCTTAAAAGCCACGCTGGAACAGGCCGAAGAAACCATGCTGGAACTGATGATGGAACTGGAAACCCTGGAACAATCATTCCAGAACAGTTAATCCCGTTTCTTCCGAAACCTTCCCCTCAAGATAGCCCCAGTGGCTATCTTTTTTATTTCCACTTTATGATCACTACTCTTTTTAGCCCGTCTGTTTTCTTTAAAAAGATCAAGGAGGATGCTCACCAATAGCTGTTTTCCTCTCCGTTTTAGCTCTGATTGCACTTACTGAACTGCAATATAAAGCCCTCTTGCACACAGCTTGGCCGGTTTTTTTATACATAAATTTACAGCCGCGCATCTCATCATGAAGAAATGTGGCCGGCTCAATGCGCGGGTCTGGCCTTCTGCTAGCCAAGAGAGGAAATTCTATGCGTGCCTTAACCTATCATGGAACCCGAGATGTAAGAGTTGAATCGGTGCCTGACCCAATTATTCAGGAACCGGATGATGTCATCCTTCGCGTCACCGCCACTGCCATTTGTGGCTCAGATCTGCATTTATATCGCGGTAAAATTCCGGCCACAGAACACGGCGATATTTTTGGCCATGAATTTATGGGCGTGGTCGAAGAAGTCGGCCCCGAGGTCACGGCAGTAAAAAAAGGCGACCGGGTGATTATTCCCTTTGTAATTGCCTGCGGTCACTGCTTTTTCTGTGAACATGAGCTGACTGCCTCCTGTGAAAATACCAATACGGGCCGCGGCGCCATTCTGAATAAAAAACAGATTCCACCGGGTGCAGCGCTGTTTGGCTACAGTCATCTTTATGGCGGCGTGCCGGGTGGACAGGCCGATTATGTGCGAATCCCCAAAGGCAATATCGGTCCTTTTAAAGTTCCCGGTTCACTGCCAGATGAAAAAGTGCTATTCCTGACCGATATTCTGCCAACCGCATGGCAGGCGGTGACCAATGCACAAATTGGCAAAGGCTCCAGTGTGGCGATTTATGGTGCCGGCCCGGTCGGATTACTGTCAGCGGCCTGTGCGCGGATGCTCGGCGCTGAACAGATTTTTATGGTCGATCATCACCATTACCGGCTGCAGTTTGCCCATGAAACCTATGGCGCGATTCCAGTCAATTTTGATGAAATGGATGCGGCCGAGTTTATTATTGACAATACTCCCAGCCATCGGGGTGTCGATGCGGTCATTGATGCAATTGGTTTTGAAGCCAAAGGCAGCATGATTGAAACCGTGATGACCAACCTGAAACTGGAAGGCTCCAGCGGCTTTGCCCTGCGCCAGTGTATTGCCGCAGTGCGCCGTGGCGACGTGGTCAGTGTGCCGGGCGTCTATGCCGGTCCAATTCACGGTTTCCTGTTCGGTGATGCCTTTGATAAAGGCCTGACCTTCAAGATGGGCCAGACCCATGAGCATCGTTACCTGCCCGAATTACTGGAACGGATTGAAAATGGCGACCTGTCCCCCGAAGTGATTATTACCCACCGTATCAATGACCTCCCCATGAATGAGGAGGTTTGCCACACCAAACATGGTGTTTACTAGGCTCATACCTGACAAGTGGTGCAAGCGTATTTCTACTCCCACCTTTTTTACCTAAAATTAGGCTGTCGGTATATCAGGTTGATTGACTTCAACCTTAGCAATAGAAGCTTGTTCTATTACCATCGAAGGGTCAGATTGAGAAACAAACTCAACGCCTTTACGATGTATATTCATTGCACCGATACGATCATCATTTGATTGATAATCACAACGCTTACAGTGAAAGTGATGCTTTTTCTTATCACGATTCGCTTTTTCACGGTGTCCACATTTCGGGCAAGTTTGTGATGTGTACTTGGGGTCAATCACAATAACAGACTGACCGTTTTCTTTGGCTTTATAGCAGAGTAATTGCTTAAACTGATAAAACGCCCACGACACACTGACATAGCGATTTTTCAGACGCACCTTTTCGGTTGCCTGTCTTACACCTGTCAAATCCTCAAGCACAAATACTGTACCTTTGGGATGCTTTTGGGTGAGTGCCTTTGTGATCTGATGATTAACATCAGTCATATAACGGTTTTCTCTATTCCCAATCTGCTTTAGACGATGCCTAGCAGACGAAGTTTGTTTCTCCTGTAATGATTTGCGTATTGCTTTAAATACACCACGCTTATGTTTAACTGTTCCACCTCGATAGAAGTCAGTTTTTCCTTTGCTATCGTAAGTGGTCGCAAGATGATTAATACCAAGATCAACACCAACTACATTTGAAACTTCATCAATTGTTAAAGCAGGAACTTCCTTGCTCAACGGGATATGTAAAAACCATTTCCCGAATTTATTAACCATCTTTGCAGAGCCAAACTTTACTTTAGCTTTCTGAAATTTGCTTAAAGGTTTTTTAGCGAAATTAACCTTAATACGCCCTGAGCTTACACCGACTGAAAACTGATTACCTACAAGTGAGTAATCACGATTCCATACGAGGTCATAATCATTGCCACTAAATTTTACCAACGACCAATCGTGCCCATTTGATTTAAGGGACTTATATCGAGCAACAACAGTTTTAATCACGGACTGAGTAAATTGGGCTTTTGTGCCTAATTCAGACCGCATTTGATCGTAAACAAGGTGATGTAATTTAACCTGATTGAGAATTTTATTTTGAAAAACTTTTTTTGATAACCAATTACAAGCAAGCAAATACAACTCAAACATTTGTTTAAGTTCAATAACTTGTTGCTTGTTGGGGAATATCTGCACTTTAGCAGTTATTACTTGGGTATCATTTTTCATAACTTTATTATTAATTAAAATGTTTTGAAAATCAAGTTCATTTTACTTTATTTAAGAAAAATCCTCCGTTTCCTCCACCCCCTAAAAAGCATAGGTATCTACACATCTTTTAGGTACCTATGGCAATTGCAGCAAGTTCATTTAATTCTTCTATAGAATATTCTGACAGCAATTGTAACGTATTCAGTAAAATCGAAAGCCCTGCCAATATGGCAG
>NZ_VOXR01000057.1:0-12612 GCF_013420645.1 Acinetobacter sp. C15 | reverse complement strand
GCCTTACCTGTTTGATGCAGGCTTGTTTCAATCCAATTTAAATCAATAAGTTCACAAAAATGGTTGAGTGATGGGAGAGCATGTTCAAGAGTGGATTCTAAATGTTCAGATAAAGACATAAAAAAAATGAGCGTATTTACATACACTCATTTTTACTACATTTTACTAAAATTTGCTTAACTGACTGGCATTACTGCAAGTGCAGGGCTTTTTCGTGCTGGACTTAAATGCCTGAATACAATTAAGCCTGACCTTCTGCAGCAGCGGCTTGTGCGCGTTGCATGTTGGCTTCAAATTCAGCATCAAAGTTGATTGGTGTTAACAGCAATTGCGGGAAGCTGCCTTTGGTAACCATATCATTCACTGCTTCACGCAAGAATGGGAACAGGATGTTCGGGCAGTAGGCACCCAGAATATATGGCAGACGTTCTTCTTCTACGCCATCAATCAGGAAAATACCTGCTTGAGTGACATCTACAATAAATGCTGTATCACCGGCATTGTTGGCTTGAACAACAACTTTTAAAGACACTTCAAAGTGGGTTGGATCAATCTTTTCTGCAGAAGACGACAGATTGATATTCAGTTCAGGCTGCCATTCTTTGGTAAATACTTGTGCCCCTGGAACTTCAAAAGAAATATCTTTTGTATAAATACGCTCTAATGCCAATTGTGGTTGAGCTTGTTGTTGTTCACTCATTATTTATTCCTTAAAAATATGAACAGAAAATTAATTGAAATTATGACGCCAGTAAGTCATCGAGTTTGCCTTCACGCTCAAGGGCGTAAAGTTGGTCGAAACCACCAATGAACTGCTCATTAATAAAAATTTGTGGAACAGTACGATGGTTGGTGCGCTGCATCAGTTCAGTGCGGACTTCTGGTGCTTCGTTGGATAAATTGATTTCTTTATAGACAACGCCTTTACGCTCAAGAAGCTGTTTTGCACGTACGCAATATGGACATACAGTTGTTGAATAAATCGTTACTTCAGCCATTGCTAATCTCCTCAAGCGGATTATTTGCTTTTTACTAAAGGTAAGCCTTGTGCTTTCCAGTTACTGATCCCACCATCCAGACGATAGCTATCTGCGTGGCCTACCTGTTGCAGGGCAGTGCCGGCAATTTGACCTAAATTGCAGATAAACACCAATGGACGGTCAGCGGTTTTTAACTCTTCAATATGGCTTGAAATTTTGCTGTAAGGAATGTTGCGGCTGCCGCTGATATGGCCTTCACGGAAGTCTTTGGCATCACGTAAATCAATCAGCATGGCATTTTTGGCTTTCACCAGAATCCCTAAAGATTGTGGGGAAATTTTACGCCCGTTACGTTGGCCTTCCAAAATGAAGAATAAAACCACCAAAACTGCCAGTGTTCCAAACAAGAAGGGGTGATTCCCCATAAACTCGAACCAACGTTCCACAAGTCACCTAAATTACAATTTCAAAAATTGTCACAGAGTATAGCCTATAAATATGGTGATCAAAATCACCGCTTCAAGGGTCGGGCTGCAATTAAACTAATTTTTTTGCTGGGCTTCGTTGACTTCATCAATCAGACGCAAATAACTGTCGAGCCGGCGCGTTAAAATCTCACCCGCTGCTGCCGCCTGACGCAAGGCACATTGCTTTTCGTGCTTATGGGTACAGTTACGGAATTGACAGTGACCGAGCAGATTTTCAATTTCCGGAAAACCCTGCTGGATTTTTTCAGTCGTCAAATGCCACAGGCCAAATTCGCGGATGCCCGGTGAGTCAATGAGCGCCGAACCTTCACCAAACGGAATTAAGCGGGTGGAGGTGGTGGTATGCTGACCCAGGGCCGAGTTTTCTGAAATGATATTGGTTTTCTGCGCCGCTTCCGGCACGATGGCATTAATCAGGGTACTTTTACCCACGCCAGACTGACCGACAAAGGCCACAGTTTCATTTTTTAAACGGTTGGACAGTTCAGTCAGATCTGCATCAGACTGGGTCTGCATCACTTCATAACCCAAATCACGGTATTCTTGCAGTAAATCCAGAATCGGATCATTTTCGGTAAGTAGGTCGGATTTGTTCAGGATCAGCAGCGCCGGAATATTGGCATCGGCACAGGCCACCAGATAGCGGTCAATCAGACCCGGTGCTGGTTCTGGCAGCGGTGCAAACACAATCACAATCAGCGAGATGTTGGCGGCTACCGGTTTGACTTTGTGGTAACGGTCCGGGCGCGTGAGCAAAGACTGGCGCGGATGGATGGCGCTAATAATGCCCAGACCGGTATTTGGATCGGCCTGCCATTTAACCCGGTCACCGGTAACCAGTAATTCCAAGTTGGTGCGGGTATGACAGCGCCAGATGCTGCCCAGTTCAATCGGTTTCCAGAACGGTTCAGGTTCACCTTCGGCCACCACGGGTTTTTCAGGATGCTGCTCCGGCACGGAGAGGGCTTGTACTTCCAGCTGGCGTCCATAATGCTGCACCACCAGACCTTCCAGATCATTGGAGCTGTCTATATCTTCCTGCCGGGTTTGCTGCTGTTTCTGAATGCGGCGTTGTTGCTGTTCAGTCAGGCGACGCTTACGAATTAAAGCCATTCATATCCTAAAAAAACCATGAAATCTGGAGTGCAAAAATAGCATGAAGCACGGGCAGAATGACACCCAAGAACACAGAAATTTGCTACTATAGCCGTTTTTAAGACGAATAAGATTGCACATTTATGAGCAGCACGCCTGATACCCGCTTAATTTGGATTGACCTGGAAATGACAGGTTTAGATACCGATAATGATCAGATTATTGAAATTGCCACCATTGTGACAGACGATCATTTAAATATTCTGGCGGAAGGTCCGGTACTGGCCGTGCATCAATCAGATCGTATTTTAAATGCCATGGATGAATGGAACACGCGTCAGCATGGTCAGTCGGGGCTAATTGAGCGTGTACGTCGCAGTAAACTGAGCGCGCAGGATGCCGAGCAGCAAACCTTGGAATTCCTGAAAAAATGGGTCAATCCAAAAACTTCGCCGATGTGCGGTAACTCGATCTGTCAGGACCGACGCTTTTTACACCGGTTAATGCCGGAGCTGGAGCAGTTCTTCCATTACCGTAATCTGGATGTATCTTCTGTTAAAGAACTGGCCAAACGCTGGCGTCCGGAAATCATGAGCGGCTTAAAGAAAAATGCCTCTCACCTGGCCATGGATGATATCCGTGACTCGATTGCCGAGCTGAAATACTATCGTGAATATTTCTTTATTATGAATAAATAAGTATCTGTTCATCATCCATCTATTTGCACTGCGGGGACTAGCGTATCCACAGCGCTTAAGAAGAGGCTTTGGGCCTCTTTTTTTATCTCTATCGTTTTTCATTTGCTGTTATTCGGATGTGATCCAGAGATATTACCCGTTATAAAGATGTAATCTTTTTGGTGATTATTTAGACAGGATGCAGCTGCGCGCTTATGATAGGAGCAATGAGTATTTCAAAACCCATTTGCCGCAATGATCGGAGTACCTTAAATCATGCAAAGTAATAACCCGATCCTGACACGCGTTGAGGTGTCGAGTGATTATGCCCAGCCGATGAGCGTGCAGGGAGCAATCCAAAAATCTGTCCTGCTGACTTTAATTGCCGCCGTGGTGGGCATCGGCCTGTTTTTCTACAGTTTCCTGACCGCCAATCTTTCTATTGCCTATGCCGGCGCAATTGTCGGTGCCATTGGCGGACTGATTCTGGCTTTGGTGGCCACCTTTAAGCCAAATACAGCGCGCACGCTGGCCATTCCCTATGCGCTGTTTGAAGGGGCCTTTCTGGGCGGGATTTCAGTGATCTTCCAGTTGCAGTTTCCGGGTGTGCCATTACAGGCCTTGCTGGCTACCTTTGTGACCACATTGGTGATGTTTGTGCTGTATCGTACTCGGGTAATTCGCGCCACTGAAAAATTTAAGGCGGTGGTGATGTCGGCCTCAATTGCGATTGCGATGGTGTTTGTGGTGCAAATCTTTCTGAGTCTGGCTTTGGGGTCGAGTATTCCTTATCTGTTTGAAAGCAACTGGCTTGGAATTGGCTTTGCAGCATTTGTGGCCGTGATTGCCTCTTTAAACCTGATTCTAGACTTTGACCTGATTGAAACCGGTGCAGCACAAGGTGCACCGAAAAGCATGGAATGGCTGAGCGCCATTGCCTTATTGGCCACCTTGGTCTGGATGTATTATTCCTTCCTGCGTTTGCTGGGCTTATTGCAAAGCAATGATTAACTTCCCTGCATTTATCGACATTAACATCGCGCAACCTTTGCGCGATTTTTATTTTCTTCGGAGGAATTGAAAAAAAGGCGCATTATGCAATTTCCGAATTGGCTCAGAATTGGCATGATACTGCAAAATCAATATGAGTGAGATTCACATGGCACAAGGACTATTAGCGGGTAAACGCTTTTTAATCGCGGGTATTGCGAGTAAATTATCCATTGCATTTGGTGTTGCTCAGGCTTTACATCGTGAAGGTGCAGAGCTGGCTTTTACCTATCCGAATGAAAAATTGAAAAAACGTGTGGATGAATTTGCAGAACAGTTTGGTTCTAAAATTGTTCTTCCTTGTGATGTTGCGGTAGATGCTGAAATTGAACAGGTCTTTGTCGATCTTGCTCAACATTGGGATGGTCTGGATGGCGTGGTGCATTCAATTGGTTTCGCACCAGCCCATACCTTAGATGGTGACTTTACTGATGTGACCGACCGTGAAGGTTTTAAAATTGCGCATGACATCAGCGCCTACAGCTTTGTTGCGATGGCGCGTGCCGCAAAACCATTATTACAGGCGCGTCAAGGCTGTTTATTAACCCTGACTTATCAGGGTTCTGAGCGTGTAATGCCAAACTACAACGTGATGGGCATGGCCAAAGCTTCGCTTGAAGCAGGGGTGCGTTATTTAGCCTCTAGCCTGGGTGCTGAAGGCATTCGTGTTAATGCCATTTCTGCCGGTCCAATCCGTACATTGGCTGCATCAGGAATTAAGTCATTCCGTAAAATGTTAGATGCCAACGAAAAAATTGCCCCATTAAAACGTAATGTCACCATTGAAGAAGTGGGCAATGCCGCTTTATTCCTGTGCTCACCGTGGGCCAACGGGATTACCGGTGAAATTCTGTATGTAGATGCTGGCTTTAATACTGTGGGTATGAGCGCCGCAATGATGGACGCAGAATAAGTCGGAACGTTTTAACCTGCGCCGGCTTTTTATCGGATAGTTACATATTGATAAACAAGCGGCCGGGTTGAAGCGATGTTTTATGTGGTTATTTTGTATAAAATAGCCACACTTTTTTTTAGCTATTTATTACAGAACAATGATGCCAAGCAATATATTTGCAGCACTAGAAAAATTAGGCCTCAGCCCACAAAAACGTGCCCTCCATATTCAATTTTCTCAGCCGGCCTTAAATGCCGATGTTTTTTTACAGCGCATCGACGGTGAACACCAGCTCAATGACGGTTTACATGCCGAACTGATCTGTCTTTCGACCAATGCCCAGATTCCGTTAAAACAGTTTATTGGCGCGCAAGTTGCCGTCGATCAGGTCACTGACCAGGGCCAGCTGTTTCGCAGCAGCGGTATTATCACCGCAGCCGCGCAAGGCCAAAGTGATGGTTCACTCACGCTCTATAAACTTACGCTAGAAGATCCAACCGCACTCTGGCATAAACGCCGTAACAGCCGTGTGTTTATGAATAAAAGCGTACGCGAAGTCAGCGAGATTCTGTTTAAAGAATGGCAAAACAAAAGCCCGCTCTTTGCCGCCAGCCTGACCCTGGACTTAACCGGACTGACCCAGGAACTGGATGTGCGTCCTTTTATCATGCAGTCCAATGAAACCGACTATGACTTTTTGACCCGGCTCTGGCGCAGTGAAGGGATTAACTGGCTGATTGATGAAGCCCAGTTACAGGTCGTACATTCCAGCAGCCCGATACAGGCCCAGAAACTGCGCCTGATTGATGACAACAGCCAGTACAGTGCCTTAAACCGCCGCAGCATCCGCTTTCATCGCTCCAGTGCCACCGAACAATTAGACAGTATCACCCAGTTGATTGCCCAGCGCAGCCTGCAACCGACGGCCGTACATCTGCAGCGCTGGCAGTCGGATAGCCTGAGCCAGGAAGAAGGCGCCGGTTCTGTACAAAGCAAACACCAGCACAGCCACAATCAGGACAATGCCAGCTTAAGCCTGGAACAAGCCTGGCAGATCAGCCCGGCCTGGATGCAGGATTTAAATGGCGAAGACCAGGCCACAGCCTCTTCCAACAACCAGCTGGATAAACTGAACCAGAACCTCAGCCACTACAACGACCTGCAATCCAAATACTTCAGCGCCCATTCCACCGTCCGTGATGCCCAGGTTGGCTACTGGTTTGAACTGAATGAACACCCGGAAATTGACCAGCACAGCGCAGCCGACAAAGAATTCTTAATTACCGGCAAACAGTTCTATAACCAGAACAACTTACCTAAAGACCTCAATCAGCAGATCAACCAGCTACTCAGCCAGAGCCACTGGCATAGCCATTTTAGTTTTCAACAAAAACAACACCCGGATGAACGTCAAGGCAATACCTTAACCCTGCAACGTCGCAACATCCGCACCGTCCCGGAATACCATCCACTACAGCACCGACCAGCAGCCCATCCACAGCGCGCTCGGGTGGTGGGACCTGCTGGCGAAAGCATCCATGTCGATGAATGGGGACGGATTAAAGTCCGTTTCCTGTTTACCCGCAGTGATGACCATCAGCATGATGGCGGGGCCGGCAGTAATGACAATGACACCGATTCCGCCTGGGTCGATGTACTGACGCCTTGGGCCGGAGAAGGCTACGGGGCACGTTTCCTGCCACGGATTAATGAAATTGTGGTGATCGACTTCTTTGACGGTAACATCGACCGGCCTTTCGTGGTTGGCCGTCTACATGAAGCAGAACGCTCGCCAACCCAATTCGACCAACAAGGCCAACTACCCGACACCAAAAAACTCAGCGGGATCCGCTCACAGGAAATTGAAGGCAGTGGCTTTAACCAGCTGCGCTTTGATGATACTCCGAAGCAGATCTCTGCCCAGCTGCAAAGCAGCCATGGTGCGACCCAACTGAACCTGGGGAACTTGAGCCATCCGAAAGCCAGCGCCGAAAGTGACGGTCGGGGAGAAGGCTTTGAACTGAGAACCGATCAGTGGGGCGCAGTTCGTGCTGGAGAAGGCCTACTAATTTCCACCCATCCACAGGCACAGGCCGAAGGCAATCATCTCGATGCCAGTGAAGCCAAGAGCCAGCTAGAAAGCAGCTTAAACAACAGTACTGCCCTAAGTGAAGTGGCCAAAAACCAGCAGACGGATCCTTTAGAAGTTCTCGATAACTTAAAGAACTTCTTAGAGCAGATCGAACAGCAGGATGAAAATAAAGCTGCTGCTTTTAAACAGGCCTTAATGATTCTTAGCGCACCAAACTCTATTGCGTTGAGTAGCCAGCAAGATGTGCATCTCTCTGCTGATGGTCAGATCAGCCACAGTGCAGGAGAGAGTATTAACCTCAGCACACAGCAATCTTTGATTGCGCATGCCAGCCAGAAACTGAGCCTGTTTGCAGCACAAGACGGTGCACGTTTATATGCGGGTAAAGGCAAGGTTGAGATTCAGGCACAGGGTGATGGTGCTGACCTAATTGCCAGAAAGGGGGTGCAGATTATTTCGACGGAAGATGCGGTTTATATTACCAGCCCAACCGAAATTAATCTGACCGCTGGCGGTTCACAAATCAAGATTAATGGCTCGGGGATTTTTCCGACCACGGGTGGCAAGTTTGAGGTGAAGGCGGGGCAGCATTTGTTTAAGGGTGGGGCGAAAATTAATACGTCTTTACCAATATTAAAAGAACCAGTTTTTGCTGAGGTTAAAAAATTTAGCCATCGTCTTGATTTTTCTAGTCTTGGGCTTTATTCCGATTATTTGAAAACTTCTTACCGGGTCCGTAAAAAAGATGGAGTTTATTTGGAAGGTGTATTGGATGAAAGGGGGCGGACTAATAGGATTTATTCAGAAGTTGCCGAACCTTTAGAAGTCTTTATTGATACAGATGAGCCAGTTATTGGCTATATTGAAAATGAAACAGATAGCAAAGAATAGTTGGTATAAATAATGTCTAATATTGCATTTAAATTACGCTTTACATATAAGAATGTAGACGAAGGAATTCCAAACTTAGACTATAAAGTGAGTTTTCAAAGTTTAGTATTTCCTACTACAACTAGGAGATTAGATGAAGATCAGACTACAAAAGAAGGAAAAGTAACAAAAACTTTATATACACATTCTGAAAAAGGTATATTGAGAGTTTTTGTAAAAGGAGGACCAACTAAATATAAGACCTACACACAAATTTTTCAGGAGAATATTGAAAAAAATTATTTTCTTAATGGAGCAACATTAACACTACCATTAAGTCTAATGAAGATTTTGGTTACAACAGAAGTAAAAGGGGCGTCTAAAACTTATGAAAGTGACTATCATCAGGTGAAATCTGGTGAAAATTTAGCAAGTATAGCCAAAAAATATAATAAAGAAATTTCCCTACTTATGAGAAATAATAATATTTCTGATGCAAATGAAATTAAAATAGGTCAGAAAATATTTATTGGAAGTGCTAATACATCAAATCAAATGATGCTTCAAGTTGCAGCTCCTAAAGAAGGTTATTTTATTGAAATAGATTATATTGTAAATACTGGCGATACTTTATTAAGTGTCGCAAGAAAGTTTAATTTAAATGCAGAAAGAATTAAACAAGATAATGAAATAACTAATACATATAGTCTTTATGCGGGTCAAAGACTAAAATTAATAAATCATTCTGCAAAGTTTTTAGGCCTAAGTAATCAAAAGCTAATATTGAGTAAATTATATACTGAAGGTTTATTCCCTGTTACTAAAGTGAGTGGAGATTATACTCGACAAATTTCTGTAACTATTGGAGCACAGTTGTGGGAGATATTAGGGGCTTCCTTAGAAATAGGAGTGGCCTATGATGCTCGTGGGAACTGGATGTTATACTATGCTGTTGAAGACTCTATCAGTATTGATAAGAGTGCAATAAATTTACATGGTGGAAATGTCAAAAAATTAAGTGATGATATTGGATTTTCTCTTGCAGGAAGTAATATTAAGACTAATGCAAAACATGTTTCGGAATTGACTGGAGCAGGATATAGTCTAACAAACAGTGTTAACTTAGGAGCTTATAATGTAGGTTTGATGAATGTAAAATCTACAACCCAAGATTATGAAACTGGGGAAAGGAAAAAAGTGAGTGGCTTTGGTGGTGTGGGGCAGATAAATATAGGGAAAAAAAGTATAAAGGCCCCAAGTATTGATCATCAAGCTGGGGCTTCAATTGTAATTCCTTTATTTATTTATAATAAAAAAGTTAAAGAGTAATTTAATCACTCTTATTAGGATTTTTCTTATACTGGTCTAACCAGTATATAGACTTTCCTAGTTCATTTTTATCTTTATAGTAAAGAGAAATATTGTATTGCGCGAGATCATAACCCTGTTCTGCATATGGTTTTACCAATTCAATAGCTTTGTTTGTATTCTTATCAGTACCTTTACCCTCATCATATAAACTTGCTAATTGAATAACTGCTGTTGCATAATTTTGCTCAGATGACTTTGTGTACCATTCAAATGCTTTTTTATAGTCTTGTTTTACGCCTTTACCATAGTAATAGGCTTGACCTAGATTAAATTGACCTGATGCGTTGCCATGCTCTGCTGCTATTTTAAATTTTTCAAGTGCTTTGGTTGAGTCTTGAGGAAATATAATCCCATTTTCATAATATATACCAATATAATTAATAGCTTCATAAGAACCAAACTTAGCTGCTTTTTCAAAAAGGGTTAATGCTTTTTGATAGTCATGCTCATTTTTTGCATTATTAAATGCTATTAAGCCCAAGTTATGTATTGAAGGGGCATGGTTTTGTTTAGCTGCTAATGTATACCAATGAATAGCTTTTGCTTCATCAGTTTCGCCATTAAATCCATATTGATAACTTGCACCAATATCATTTTGAGCAGTTGGATTTCCTTGCTTAGCTAACTCGAATAAAATTGGAAACGCTTTATCATATTGATCATTATTGATAAAATCTTCTGCTTGTTTTAGCTTTTTATTTGTTTCTTGGTCATAAATATATACTGTTTCTGAATTTGAGTTCTTTGTATTTGCAGTGTGCTCTTGTGTTGTACTACCACATGAAATCAAGAAGATAAGTGATGTAAGAACCAAAAGATTTTTCATAAAAATTTTAAACTTTAGCGCAGCATGGATGAAGATGAATTCTAATTTATATTTTCATATAGAACAATTAATTAGATGACTTGTTATTTGTTTTTTTGTAACAGGCAAGCTTTGAGGTTATAAAAAATTATTCAGTTTTTTGCTCTTATCAATATATTAAAGATTGAAGTTAAAGATTATCATTATTTGGTTTTATTTAGATTTTAATAAATTTGAGTTTTTCTTTGTCTACTAAAGCTATTGAAGAATGGGCTGATGATGGTAGTTACCATACCAAACTCAAATGGCATCCTCGCTTACGCCAAGTCGCTGTTTATGACGCTTACGATGTCCCGACCTATTACTATTTTGATCTGAATGGATTTACCTACCGTACTCGTTTAGCAGATGGACGTGAATCGTGGTACAGCCGTGATAGTCAAAAACGTATTACCCGTCAAATTGATTTTGAAGGGCGAGAGACACAACAAGAATACAATGATCAGGATCAACTCATCAAAATCGTACAGCCAAATGGCGGAGTAATCCGTTTTGCCTATGATGAGCAAGGCAATTTGGTCGAAACCAAAGACCCTGAAGGCAATATTTGGAAACGAGAATATGATGCCAAGGGTAATATCAGCAAAGAAATAAATCCTTTGGGGCATATCACCCAATATAAATACAACAATGACAATCAATTGATCGAAGTGATTGATGCCAAAGGCGGCAGCAAAAAAATTCAATACAATGAATTAGGACAAATGACCTCCTATACTGATTGCTCAGGCAAAAGCAGTACTTGGGAATACGATGAAGAGGGTTCGTTAACTACCAAACAAACTGCAAATAATAAAGTCGTTCAGTACCTTTACAGCACTCAAGGTCGAGACAAAGGACAACTCCAAAGTATTGTTTACCCTGATGGATTAAAAGAACATTTTGAACATGATGAAGAAGGGCGTTTACTCAAACATATTGATACTAAAGGTTTAGTGACTGAGTACCAATACAATGCCACAGGATTACTCGAACAACGCATCGATGCTAATCGACATCGCATTGGCTATCAATGGGATAAACAGGGACGTATCAAAAAACTAATCAACCAGAACAAAGCAGAATTTTTATTTGATTACAATCAATATGGTTATTTGGTACGTGAACAAGCTTTTGATGGAGAAGAAAAACACTACAGCTATCATGATGAGAGTGGCAGGTTATCTGAAATCCGACAGCCTAATATCCTGACCCAATTTGATTATTACGCTGATGGACAAATCGCATCGAAAAGCTTTACCCATTTACATACAGGAAAGAAGCAAACAGAACAATTTGATTACAATCTGAACAGCCAACTGAGCCGAGCCAGTAATGAGGTTAGCCAAATTGATTTTTATCGCAATACACTTGGGCAATTGGTAAGAGAGCATCAGCACTACAAAATCGCTGGGCTTCGTCCACTTACTGCGGTGTTACGTTATGAATATGATGAACTTGGTAATTTGATTAAAACAATTCGTCCAGATGGCCAGGAACAAGCCAATTTGAGTTATGGCTCAGGACATTTGTATGCGATTGCCCTGAATAAACAGGACATGGTTTCATTCCAACGAGATGACTTACATCGAGAAACAACACGCCTATTGGCAAATGGACTCATCCAAATTAAACACTATAATGACGTTGGTTTACTCAGTTCACAACTGATTCAGCCTGAACAAGAAACGCAAGACTATTTACAGTACCAAGCGCATCGACATTATCAATACGATCAAAACTATTTGCTTAGTCAAGTTGAAGATAGCCGTTTGGGTAAACTCAATTATCAATATGACCCAATTGGGCGTTTAATCGCAGCTCAAAGTTTACATAAAACAGAAAGTTTTAATTTTGACCCAGCAGGTAACTTAATTGATTCTGACTCGGTATTAAGTCCGGCGCAAATTAAAAATAACCTTATTAAAAGTTATAAAGGTAAACACTACCAATATGATGCACAAGGTAATGTGACAGAGATTATTCAAGCGGGCAAAAACCTTAAACTGACTTGGGATAATCAAAACAAACTTATTCGAAGTGATAATAATGGTCTAGTTACAGAATATGGTTACGATGTCTTTGGTCGTCGACTCTACAAAAAAACAGCCAATGAATTAACCTGGCAGAGTAAAACTTGAAGTGCGACATAAACCACCTAATTAATTTAAAGGGTTTATGGAGTATATAAAATTGTCATACCATCATCTTAACTTTGAAGATCGTACTGCATTAATGCTTGAGTCAAGA
>NZ_VOXR01000056.1:0-13088 GCF_013420645.1 Acinetobacter sp. C15 | reverse complement strand
ACAAGCCAAACCACGTGCTCAGCAGGTAATTTTCTCCTTCTGATCGATGCCTTACCTGTTTGATGCAGGCTTGTTTCAATCCAATTTAAATCAATAAGTTCACAAAAATGGTTGAGTGATGGGAGAGAATGTTCAAGAGTGGATTCTAAATGTTCAGATAAAGACATAAAAAAATGAGCGTATTTACATACACTCATTTTTACTACATTTTTCTAAAATTTGCTTAACTGACTGGCATTACTCAATTGAGGGCTTTTTTTTAGGACTAAACACTTACTTTTTCTGAAACAGATACATCTGGTATTGCGCATTCAGCGGGAACTGATCTTGCTGCTCCAGCGCCTGACGGCGTTCCGGTTTGGCCTTATAGGCATATGGCGTCATCGCAATCAGATGTTTTAAATCGCTCTGATTTAAGCACATTGCTGCATCAACCACATCTTCACTGACCAAGTCAAACGCATCTTTTAGCTGTTCCACAAACTTCTGCGGCTCATGCGCTTTAACTTCTTCAAACAAGGCTTCGCGCATCGCAAACAGATGCTGCGGTCCCGGGGTTACCACCATCAGATAAGCTTCCGGTTTCAACACCCGCAGAATTTCCTCTTTCGGAATTGGGCTAAAGAGACTGGTACACAGATCAATTGATTTATCCAAAACCGGCAAAGTCGCACCGGTTCCCACCACCCAGGTCACGCCTTTATTCAGCTTGGCCGCCACCTGTACTGCATTTTTGGCAATGTCGACGCCCACACATTGCAGCACTTCAGCCTGCATGGCGTTGGTGTAATAGCCTTCCCCACAGCCAATATCGAGCAGGTTTTCAATACGCAGGCTGCGAATTTTCTCTACCACCGCCTGCTGCAGCGGCGCATAGTGTCCTGCACTTAAAAATGCCCGGCGCGCCTGTACAGACTCCGGGGTATCGCCCGGATTTTTACTGTGCTTATGTTGCACCACATGCAAATTGACATAGCCCTGTTTGGCCACATCATAACTGTGCTTGTTGTCACAGCGCCATGTTCGGTCGGTCAGGCTTAAGGGCTGACGACAGACAGGACACATCAGCAGGTTCATGTTTTTCTCCCAAGCTTGCTGCCATAAAAAAAGCCGGCAAGCGCCGACTTTTCAGTTCAATTTGCTTAGCGCAATTTTAAGGTCATTAAGCCTAAAACCACCAGCATAATTGTAATAATCCAGAAACGAATCACCACCTGGGTTTCACGCCAGCCTTTCTTTTCATAGTGATGATGCAGCGGCGCCATTAAGAACACGCGTTTATTACGCATCCGCAGTGAGCCGATTTGCAGGAAGACCGATATCGCCTCAACCACAAACACGCCACCCATAATCGCAAAGACGATTTCCTGACGCACCATCACCGCAATTGTGCCGAGCATCGCGCCTAACGATAAAGCGCCGACATCACCCATAAAGACTTGCGCCGGATGCGCGTTGTACCAGAGGAAGGCCAGACCGGCACCAATCATGGCGGCACAGATCACCACCAGTTCAGAGGCGTATTTGACATAAGGAATATGCAGATAATCGGCAAAGCGCACATCACCGGCCAGATAGGCAAATACACCTAAACCGGCCGCAACCAGTACAATTGGCATGATCGCCAGACCATCCAGACCATCAGTCAGGTTCACCGCATTGGAAGCACCATTAATCACCAGATAGGTGAAAATAATAAAGCCAATACCCAGTGGAATCATGGATAACGGAATGCTGAAATCTTTAAAGAACGGAATTAAGACATCCAGCATATCGGCGGTTTGCGCCGGGTTCGGCTGCTGTGTGGCAATATAGTACAGCGCAATACCTGCGCCCAAAGAGGCCACCGAAGTCCAGAAGAACTTCTTGCGTGCCGGTAGTCCGGCATTGTCTTTATAGCGGATTTTAATCCAGTCATCGGCCCAGCCAACCGCACCGAAGATCACCATAACCGCCAGCACAATCCAGACATAGGGGTTGGAAAGATCGGCCCAGAGCAGGGTCGAAATCCCAATCGACAGTAAAATCAGCACACCGCCCATGGTCGGGGTACCCATTTTTTTCGCATGCCCTTCTGGCGCAAACGAGCTGACTGCCTGACCGTATTTTAATGCCTGTAACTTACGAATCATCACAGGTCCAAGCAAAAGACCAATCCCGAGCGCTGTCAGGACACTCAGCAATGAACGTAATGTTAAATAACGAACCACCTGAAACGAGCTGTGATAGCCCGCAAGCTGTTCAAACAACCATAACAGCATTTAAAGTTTCTCCATCAATGCAGTCATCAACGTTTCCATATGGGTATAACGAGAACCTTTGAACAGGAAACTCATGGACTGAGGTTGATGTGTTTCGACTAGACTAATTAAAAATGGCAAGGCCTGTTCCTGATTCAAAAAGGCCTGGAGTTTTTTGCCGTATTGGGTACTGCGTGCCCCTTCCTGGCTGGCCGGAGCAAACTCGCCCACCGCCACCACAAAGTTCAGGCCTTTGAGCGACACCAAATCTCGGCCGAGCTTATAATGCTCAATTGCCGCCGATGCACCCAGCTCGCCAATATCACCGATGACCATGACCCGAATCCCCTCCTGCTGCGCCAGCACTTCACCGGCCGCCCGCATTGAGGTCGGGTTGGCATTATAGGTATCATCAATCAACAGATGCGCACCGTGCTGAATAAAATTCAGACGACCCTTGGCACCTTGGGCCTGTTCCAGTCCGACAACAATATCATCCAGACCAATGCCAATCGCCAGCGCAAACGCCGCTGCGGCTGTAGCATTCTGGATATTATGTTCACCAGCAAACGGTAAATCGACTGCACGCACGCCTTGCGGGGTATGCAACTGGAAACGGGCCGCTTGTGGCTGGAGCTCGATATCGGTGGCAAACACATCCCCGCCGTTACCAAAGCTGAGGCACTGTTCAGTGCGAACCGCCTGACGGATTGTGTCAACAAAGTCATCTGCGGCCGGTACAATCGAACATCCATCTGCCACAATATGCGCATAAATTTCAGATTTGGCCCGGCAAATACCCTCACGACCACCAAACTCGCCCAGATGTGCGGTGCCGATATTAATGATCCCGGCTACCTGTGGCTGTACCAGCTGTGAGGTATAATCAATTTCACCCTGATGGCTGGCCCCAAGCTCCATCACCGCATATTGATGTTCCGGACGCAGCTCCAGCAACATCATCGGTACGCCTAAATCATTATTCAGGTTACCGCGGGTAATTAAGGTCGGCGCCAGACGCGATAAAATACTGCCCAGCATTTCCTTGGTGGTGGTCTTACCGCTGCTACCGGTCAAGGCAATTACTTTCAGATCGGGATATTGAGCACGACGATAAGCACCCAAATGACCCAGTGCCAAGCGGGTATCCGGCACCACCAACTGAAAAATATCGGCATCGACCGGCTGGCTGACAAGCGCCACCTGACAGCCGCTGGCTGCCACTTGCGCCACAAAATCGTGGGCATCAAAACGCTCACCTTTCAGTGCTAAAAAGGCATCGCCGGCTTCAGCATGACGGGAGTCAGTTAAAATCCGCTTAATTTCAGTGCTTGGTGCGCGATCATTCAGCCAATAACCCTGGGTGGCTTGTTGTAACTGTGCTGCACTCCACGGCGTTAGGACCGCAGTACTGGTGGTTGAAGTATGCATAAGAATTCCTGATTAGGCGGGATAAGCAGAGCTGGTAGCATGATGCTGGGCATCAATTGCAGCCTGTACTTCAACGACATCATCAAACCAGTGTCGCACCCCATCAATTTCCTGATAATTTTCGTGACCTTTACCGGCAATCACCACGATATCGCCCGGCTGGGCCTGCTTCACCGCAAACTTGATCGCTTCACGACGATCACGGATTTCATGATAGCTGTGGCCGCTAAAATCAATGCCCTGCTGCATGTCAGCAAAAATCTGGTCAGGCGATTCAGTCCGTGGATTATCCGAAGTGAGCAAGGCGATATCGGCCTGTTCTAGTGCAGCTTGGGTCATTAACGGCCGTTTGCCGCGATCACGATCGCCGCCACAGCCAAAGACAGCCCAGAGCTGCTGCGATACATGCCGTTTCAGGGTAATTAACACCTGTTTCAAGGCATCTGGTGTATGCGCATAATCGACCACAAACAGACGTTCGTCATCACGAATTACCTGCATCCGTCCCGGTGCACCTTGCAGCTGTGGCGCGCTGGCAATTAAATCCGACAAGTCAAATCCGGCCTGCTCAACGGCAATCAGACTGGCCACTAGATTTTCCACATTAAAATGGCCCAGTAACGGACTGTGTACACGATAACGCTGCTGGGCGCTGATCAGTTCAAACTGCGCACCAGCCAGACTGTATTCGATATTCTGCACCTGATAATCCGCCGCCTGCGTGGTGGAATAAGTCAGGATTTTTGGTTGTGCCGGATTCTGACGCGCGGCGGTCAGCATAACTTCAGCAAAGGCATCATCCAGGTTAATGACCGCCACTTTTAAGCTGGCAAAACGGAACAGCGCGGCTTTGGCTTCAGCATAGGCCTCCAGCGTACCATGATAATCCAGATGGTCACGGCTTAAGTTGCTGTACACGGCAATTTCAATGCTACAGCCATTTAAACGACCCTGTTCCAGTCCGTGTGAACTGGCTTCAATTGCCGCAAATTCAGCGCCTTGCTGGGCATAGCTGTGCAGGGCCTGCTGGAGCTGTAAGGCATCTAGCGTGGTATGCGAAGAGGCTTCCAGATTCGGCAAAATGCCATTGCCGGTGGTGCCCATCACCGCACACGGTTTGCGCTGTAACATCAGCAGTTCTGCCATCAGACGGGCGATGGTGGTTTTGCCATTGGTACCGGTAACCGCCAGAATACGTGCAGCCTGCAGCGGCTGCGTGGCATGCAGATACTGTTTTTGCCACTGCCCCATTAAGTGACGTACCTCCGGTACGATCAGCTGATTCGGCAGACCCAAATCGGTTTCTGCAATAATGGCCAACGCGCCACGTACCAACGCTGCTTCGGCAAACTGGACGGTTTTTTCAGGCTGCGAAAAACTGGTCAGGGCAATAAAAATTTGCCCTGCTGTAACTTTGCGGCTGTCTAAGCTGAAGCCTGCAAAGGGTTGTGACCTCCATCCAGCAACATGCTCAACGGTGTAAAGATCTTGAAATGTAATGGACATTCATCACCTATTTACTGGATTTGTGCTGTATCTAAAGGTTTATCTAAAGGTACATTCATTAAACGTAAGGATTCCTGCATCACCCGTGCAAACACTGGCGCAGCGACCAGACCGCCATAGTATTGACCGGTCGGGTTTTCTACCACCACAAACATGGCCAGACGCGGGTCACTGACCGGTGCAATTCCGGCAAACAGGGCGCGGTATTCATTTTGCGAATAGCCTTTGCGGTCGGCACGCAATTTATGTGCGGTACCGGTTTTACCGGCAACACGATAACCCGGAATATTGGCCTGACGCGCCGTACCGCCCGGTAAAGTCACCGCTTCCATCATCAGCAGAACCTGCTCGGCAATTTTCGGGTCAAGAATCTGCTCGCCCTGCACTTCGCCTTCCAACTTATACAGACTCAGCGGCAGTTTTTTGCCCTGATTGGCAATCATGGCATAGGCATCGACCAGTTGCAGCACGGTCGCATTCAGACCATAACCATAGGACATGGTTGCCACTTCAGAGACATTCCACTTGCTTGGCGGTAAAATCAGGCCGGCACTTTCACCCGGGAATTTCACAGCCGAACGCTGGCCAAAGCCCAAGCGTTTATAGAAGGTGGGCAAGGTTGAATAGGGCAAAGACAGGGCAATTTTCGCCACGCCGACGTTAGACGATTTCTGGATAATGCCAGCCAGGGTCAAATTGCCATAATTGCGGGTATCACGGATGGTATGGTTACCAACACGCATCGAACCACCCCCTAAATTGACCACAGTATTGGCCGAATATTTACCACTTTCCAGCGCCATGGCCACGGTAAATGGCTTCATGGTCGAGCCCGGCTCAAAGGAATCGACTGCCCCGCGGTTACGCATGGCATCTTTGTTCTCCAGGCCCTTTTTGTCATTCGGGTTATACGATGGCCAGCTGGTCATGGCTAGAATTTCACCGGTTTTCACATCGACTGCAATGGCTGTGGCAGAACGGGCATTATTGGCCACGCCGGCAGCGGTCAGTTCACGATACATGATGTATTGCAGGCGCGAGTCGATACTTAAAGTGATATTTTCACCGTGCTCGACTTCTTTAATCACTTCCGGATCTTTAACTCGGTTACCACGTTTATCACGGATAATTTGCTGTTCGCCATCGACCCCAGCCAGACGGCTGTTCAGCTGCATTTCCAGACCTTCAATCCCGGTGCCTTCACTATTGGTCAGGCCAATAATCTGGGCATTCGGCTGTGGCTGCGGATAATAACGCTTATAGTTTTTCTCGGTATAGACACCCTGGAAGTTGCGCTTCAGGATCAGCTCCGCCTGCTGTGGCGGTACTTCTTTTTGCAGCACCAGATAACGCGAACGCGGACGCTCATGCATTTTCTGATGCAATTCCTGACGGTCCATGCCCACCGCATCGGCCAGTTCATCCAGATTCAGGTTTTTATTGGGCAGTTGACGCTTGAGTTTGCGGTTATTCGGGTCTTTGGCCAGCTCGGCCATGGTGTCGTCATACAGCTCTTTGGCCTCAAAATAATCACGCGGATCAATCACCACTTTCATGATGGGGGTACTAATCGCCAAAGGCACGCCATGCCGGTCGTAAATCACGCCGCGCATGGCTTTGAGTTTTTCAGTTCTTAGAATATTGGCATTGGCCTTATTCTGCAGAAAATCATGATTGATAATCTGCACATAAAAGGCCCGGCAGACCAGCGCCACAAAGACCAGCAGCACCGTTCCCCACATCAGGTAGAAGCGCCACATATCGACATTTAAACTGCTTTTTTGGGTAACAGACTGCTGTTTTTTACCTGTTTGCTTCTTACGCGAATTTACCATGTACAGCCAGCCCTATTGTTTCTGTTCTGAAGTCGTCGGCAATGAAATCACCACAGTTTGTGCGGTGGGTGGTGAATACATGCGTAACTGGGTTACGGCACGTGTCCCGATCTGGGCGGTGGCACCAAAGGTCTGCTGTTCAATCAGCAGACGGCCCCACTCGGCATTGAGATCATCGCGCTCACGCATAAAAGAACTGAGCTGACGATAATCATGTCGATATTCAAACACCTGAAAGACCACCATGAGCGCACTGATAAACACCAGGGCCAACAAAATCAAATAGACGACCATTTTTTTCAGTCGTGACTGTTCTGTATTGTTTTCAACTGCTTTGGTTTTCATTCTTCGCCTGTTCAAGCTAACTTTTCAGCCACACGCAGCCACGCACTGCGTGAACGCGGATTGGCTTTGACTTCCTCTTCACTCGCACGGATACGAGCAATCTTTTTTAAACGGCGGGTATCTTGTTGTACTTGCGGCAGCCCCCAACCGGTATCTTCTGCCAAGCTTGATTCTTTTTGAATAAACTGTTTAATCAAACGGTCCTCTAAAGAGTGGAAGCTAATGACCGCCAGACGGCCTTCAGGCTTCAGCACTTCCACGGCCTGAGGCAAGAAAATATCAATATCTTCTAATTCTTTATTAATAGCAATACGAATGGCCTGAAATGTTCGCGTTGCCGGATGTTTATGCTTTTCCCATTTTGGATGGGCAGTTTTTACAATTTCGGCCAGCTGGCCGGTGGTTTCAATCAAACCGGCGTTTTTAATGGCTTTAGCTATACGGCGGCTATAACGTTCTTCGCCATATTTAAAAATAATATTGGCCAGTGCTTCTTCTTCAATCTGCAGCAGCCACTCTGCCGCGGTTTCACCTTGCGAGTTGTCCATACGCATATCCAGCGGGCCATCCTGCATAAAGCTAAAACCACGTTCAGCCTGATCCAGCTGCGGAGACGAAACGCCCAGGTCGGCCATCACGCCATCGACCTGTTCAATACCACGTGCGGCCAGTTCCTGCTTTAAATCGGCAAAGCTGGCATGAATAATTTTAAACCGCGGATCTTGCTGTTCCAGTTCTGCTGCAACCGCTAAGGCTTGTGGGTCTTTATCAAAGGCATACACACGCGCATGTTCATCTAATTTGGACAGCAATAAACGGGTATGCCCGCCGCGGCCAAAGGTGCCATCGACATAAATTCCTGTATTGCGTTCTGCCAGCAAGGCATCAACAGTTTCGTGGAGTAATACAGAAATATGCGACATAAGGATTCAATCAATACAGCCAAAATTTAACTGCACATTATTACCTTGTTTTGACAAAGCTCCAAACGACTTTTTGTACAGAAATATTACTTTTCATAGAGAAAACCGTTTTGTGATTTTGCCAAATATTCAAAAAGCCTCACAAGGAGGCTGTTTGAATTTATTTTTAACCAGTATGCAGACAATTAACGTTTGCTGCTATAAATCTGGTCGAAGATGGCGCCGTTCGCAAAGTGGGTTTGCTGCGCTTTGGCCCAGCCACCAAATACTTCATCAATGGTGAAGGTTTTCAGTTTCGGGAACTGATGCGCATACTTGGCCAGTACCTTTTCATTGCGTGGACGATAGAAATGTTTGGCTGCCATTTCCTGACCCAGCGGTGAATATAAATAGTTGATATAACCGGTTGCCAGCCACTTGTTGCCATTGCGCTCTACGGTACGGTCAACAATTGCCACTGAAGGCTCAGTTAGAATCGACATCGATGGATAAACAATATCAAACTTGTCTTTACCCAGCGTTTTCAGGGTCACCAGCGCTTCGTTTTCCCAGGTCAGCAGTACATCGCCAATGCCGCGCTCTGCGAAAGTGGTCATTGAGGCACGTGCTGCAGAGTCCATGACTTTAACGTTGTGATACATCTTGCTGACAAAATCTTTGGCTTTGGCTTCATTGCCGCCTGGCTGTTTCAGCGCATAACCCCATGCAGACAGGTATACCCAACGTGGCAGACCACCGGTTTTCGGGTTTGGGGTAATAATCTGTACGCCCGGTTTGGTTAAATCGGTCCAGTCTTTGATGTTCTTTGGATTGCCCTTACGCACCATAAATACGATGGTTGAGGTATAGGGTGCCGAGTTATGCGGGAACTCTTTTTGCCAACCCGGCTGGATCTGACCCGATCTAACGATTTCTTCAATATCGTTGGCCAGTGCTAGAGTCACCACATCGCCTTTCAGGCCATCGACCACTGAACGCGCCTGTTTGCCTGAACCGCCATGAGACTGCTTGAAATTCACGCTTAAACCGGTGCGCTTTTTCCAGTAATCACCAAACGAGGCATTAAATTCATCATAGAATTCGCGTGTCGCATCATAAGACACGTTTAGAAATTGACGATCTGCTGCCTGGGCAGAATTGACTGTTGCCGCAAGGCCGGTTGCCAGCAAAGCCGCTGAAAATAAAGCTTTAATTTGAGATTTCATGACAGCACAAATAGGTTATCTACATTAATGCTAACTATATGAAATAAAATCATAAATCGCAATTCAGAAAAATTTTTTCTTTCGTTTTAAGATGGGCAATTTTTTCTTTTAATCATTTGTTTTTCTTTTAAAAAGCAGCATAACCGATGCACCAAAATCAGGTTATAGCTTTTTATGGAATAGATATTCAAAAATATGAATAAACCCAGCTTTCAAACGCTTAATGAGATGTACTGATTGAAAGCAAGATTAAGATGGGGTAGCTCGCGCTTACCCTATTCACTAAAACACCCAGTTACATATCAATAAAATGCGAAACTTGCATAATTATATATAAAAAAATATGATATAAGATAAGTTTTGTTGCTGATCTTCACTTTCTCTTCACAGTTATTTGCTAAAACATGCACTCAACAGCGAAATGTGAATAGAAGTAACCAGCAGCCTGACATTTTTTATATTTTTGTAAAAAGTGTGATGCAGTTCTTACTTTTTACATTTTATCTGTGGTTATATAGTAGCCACAACGTAAAAAAAATTAAATCCAAAACCAGTTTGGGGGAGTATCAGGATGAAACAGTCAGTCTATGTACTGTGTTTAAGTTTAGGATTGGGCCTGATGGCGCAAACCAGCCATACGGCAGTGGTTAAAAATACCCATACTGCGGTGAAAATGACGCCAGCAAAACCCTCCCTCATTGAAAAAGCCCTGTTGCAGCAAAAAGAACAGTTAGGCACCACCAAAACAGACAAGCTGCAAGCCGATAATGACCTGAAAATGATGACGTCGATTAAAGCGGCGCCGACCCAGAATTTCTTTGCTTCACAAAACCAGCGTTTTAGCCGTTTTGTACAATCCTTTTTCAGCTCAAACCAGTCTTAATTGACCGGATTGAACTGAACCTGCGCGTGGCTGACTCCCCCCTCAAGCCGCGTGCTGTTGCAGCCTGATCATCGAATGCAGAATAAAGCATTAAGTGATCAGGCTTTTTCGTTATAATAGATTCCAATTTACATTCTGACTCATTACTGATTATGACTGTTCGTACCCGTATTGCTCCTTCTCCTACCGGTTTTCCGCATGTAGGCACTGCATATATTGCCTTGTTTAACCTGTGCTTTGCCAAACAGCATGGCGGCGAATTTATTTTGCGTATTGAAGATACCGACCAGCTGCGCTCGACCCCTGAATCTGAAAAAATGATTCTCGATTCTTTGCGCTGGTTAGGCCTGAACTGGTCAGAAGGTCCAGACGTGGGTGGCCCACATGCGCCATACCGTCAATCGGAGCGTATGGACATCTATAAACAGTATGCGCTGGAACTGGTTGAAAAAGGTCATGCCTTCTACTGCTTCGCAACTGCAGAAGAACTGGACCAGATGCGTGCTGAGCAGCAAGCACGTGGCGAATCTCCACGTTATGACGGTCGCGGTTTACAGCTTTCTGCCGAAGAAGTTCAGCGTCGTCTGGCGGCAGGCGAACCGCACGTAATCCGCATGAAAATTCCAACCGAAGGCATCTGCAAATTTAACGACATGCTACGCGGTGAAGTGGAAATTCCTTGGGCGCAAGTCGACATGCAGATTCTGCTAAAAACCGATGGCCTGCCAACCTATCATTTAGCCAACGTGGTCGATGACCATTTAATGCAAATCACCCATGTCATTCGTGGTGAAGAATGGATTCCATCGGCACCAAAACATCAGTTGCTGTATCAATACTTTGGCTGGGATATGCCAGTACTGTGCCACATGCCGCTGCTGCGTAACCCGGACAAATCCAAACTGTCAAAACGCAAGAACCCGACTTCAATCAACTACTATAAAGACATCGGTGTACTGCCAGAAGCCTTGCTGAACTATCTGGGCCGCATGGGCTGGTCAATGCCAGACGAGCGTGAAAAATTCACCCTGGCGGAAATGATTGAACACTTTGACATCAACCGTGTGTCTTTGGGCGGTCCAATCTTTGATGTGGAAAAACTGAACTGGCTCAACGGTCAGTGGATTAAAGCCCTTTCTCCGGCTGAACTGCTGGATACCTTGTTAGCCTGGAAAGCTGATCGTGCCAAACTGGAAGAAATTGCTGCCGCGATTCAGCCACGTATCAACTTATTATCTGAAGCCGTGAACTGGTCTGCGCACTACTTCAACCATTTCCCGACACTTTCAAAAGAACAGTTTGAAAATAAAAAACTGTCTGAAGAACAGGTTCGTCAAAGCTTGCAGTTTGCCATCTGGCGTCTGGAAAGTCTGTTCACCTGGAACAATGACACTGTGAGCCAGACCTTAATGGACTTAGCGGCACAAATGGAAATTAAACTGCGCGACTTTATGCCGGCATTCTTTATTGCCATTGCCGGTTCAACTGCATCTACGCCAGTGATGCAGACCATGGTTACCATTGGCCCGGATTTAACTTTTGCCCGTCTGCGTCATGCGCTGGAAATTGTGGGCGGACCAAGCAAAAAAGAGCTAAAAGCTTGGGAAAAACTCAATGAAAGCTTAAAATTGCCGAAAAATGATGCAGTTGATGCAAGTTAATGCAGTTTTTTGTTGACGTGTGAGCATTATCTTCATAATATAGCGCTCACACAGACTGGGGCCATAGCTCAGTTGGTAGAGCGCTACAATGGCATTGTAGAGGTCAGCGGTTCGATCCCGCTTGGCTCCACCATGGTTTCATAATTGTGTTGCCTCAATAAGTCCCTATCGTCTAGAGGCCTAGGACATCGCCCTTTCACGGCGGTAACCGGGGTTCGAATCCCCGTAGGGACGCCATATTTAAGCTCACTTTTAAAGTGATCTGATAAAAAACCCAAGCATTATGACTTGGGTTTTTTATTGCCTGTTGTTTTATTTTGCTGTGCTTTTTTGCTTTCTGATGTATTCCGATTAAAATAAACCACAGATTAGAATTTTGGAGTTGTAATGCAATACCGTTGCCCGAAGTGTCAAAGCCCGAAAATCATGCCTGTTGCGCAAGCAGGCCAAGCAGCTCCACGTCCGGTGGTGCCAAAAAGCCTGGTATTTCTGATTCCAGCTATTTTTATTTTATTGCTGCTGGTGCTGATTAGTATTGCCATGTGGATTTTTGGGGATGGTGCGGGCACCACCCTGCAAACAGCAACCGTAATTGTCTTTGTGATCTGTTTAATTGCCGGCTTCATGTTCTATCGTGATTTGCCAGATTTTAAAATTTCAATGCAGGCTTTTATGCAAAACCAGAAGAAATGGAAATGCCGCGAATGCAACCATGAGTGGGAAATCTGATTTTTCTCATTGATTCAAACAAAGCTGCATCTGGCGTTGATCAGGATAGCTCCCAACGCCAGCCCATGATTATAAAAAGGTAAAAAATCATCTCCTTCAATGAAGTGCTAAAAGTATTGCACACTTCCTGCGATCGCTACACGCCTTCCTTCTATATCTATATAGCGCGACCAGGATAATACCCATCTCTTTATAGCTCTCTAATGAACTACTCGGAGCTAAAGCAACCGAGTTTCCGTAGTGCAACCTAAGTTGCACACATCTCTTTTGACGCTTCATTGGTACTGCGAAAAAGGGCTTTAACACCCTTAGTCGTCTTACGAATACCTC
>NZ_VOXR01000055.1:0-14307 GCF_013420645.1 Acinetobacter sp. C15 | reverse complement strand
GGCAAGGTTTAGCGGATGTACAACTTGCGACACTCAACTGGGTAGATTGGTTCAATAAAGAGCGTGTACACAGTGCACTGGGTTATGTATCACCTTTTGAGTTTGAAGCAATGTACTATGATAAGATTAACCCGTTAGGTCAGGTGGCCTAACTTAAATAAAAAAGTCTCCGACAAACCCGGTACGGTTCAGAACAGACTTCTGAGTCGATTATTTGCTTAGTTAAATTTAGGAAGGAATGATTATTATTGAGATGATGGTTGGTAGTAATTTTCAAAATTAGGATTTCCCTTAAACCGCTTATATCCCCACATATATTCAGCAGGAAAGCGGTTGATCATTTGCTCTACCGCTTTATTTAATGCAGTTGTCGCAACTTCTATATCTCGATCATAAAGTTCAGGATCATTGAGATCATCACAGTAGACCTCAAAACCTTCACCATCCTCTCTACGGAAACAACTTAATCCCACTAAGCGGCATTGAGTTTTTTGTGCCATTTTGCTGGCTAAAGTACTGGTTAAGCAGGGAATTCCAAAAAAAGGAACCACGACACCACCAGAGGGTTGAGGGACATGATCAGGCAAAATCACGCTGAATCCACCTTGCTTTAGGTTTTTAAACAGTGCTTTTACCCCATTGGCATCAGTAGGAACCAGTGTTGCATTGAGCCGCTGGCGGGCATGTAAGGCAAAGGCATTAAAACCACTATCTTTCATGGGTTTATACATAATAGTCGGGGTGCCATATTGGTTTACCCACGCATTCATCATTTCCCATGTACCCAGATGTGGAGTAATAATCAGTGCACCTTTCGGGTCTTTTAGCGCATTCGTCAGGACTTCTAAGTTATGCACAGTATGGATTTGCTGGATACTCCATTCGGGAGGCATAGCCCAGCATTTTCCAGACTCAATATAACTGAGACATTGTTTGGTGACGCTTTCCCGTGCCAATTGTTCTTTTTGTTCTGGGTTAAGTTCTGGATAGGCGAGAGCAATATTGACGCGGGTTTTCCACAGCATACTTTTACTAGGATTTTGATTGATAAAGTAGGCTGCCACTTTTGCGATACTACGCAAAAATGTTAAAGGTAGAATACGTAGTAGGGTAATGTAAAACGACATGACCATCAGTCTTGCTTATCGGTATTGCCCTTGAGCACCATATAGATCAGTGCCACAAAAATCAGAAGTGCACCTGCAAGGCTGCTGATACAGAAATATAGAATACGTTGATTGGTGGTCATATTGAAAAGTTCATTGGCGAGGATGTAACGCATAAAGAACCACTGAGCCAGTGAAAACACAATAATTACAATCGTGTGTCGACGTACATCAGGACGCATTGCCATAAGACTGACCTCTCAATAAAAAGCAGCCTATTATGCCACTAGCAGACATGATCGCAAAGTAAAACTCGAATATAAAAAACCCTGCATCAAGCAGGGTTCCATTGCATCATAAACCTAAAGTTTATTTTTCTTCAGCTTTTGCTTTTTCGCGTAAACGAATACCAAGGTCACGCAATTGATTTGCTTCAACTGGTGCTGGTGCTTGAGTCAATGGACATTCAGCCGTTTTGGTTTTTGGGAAGGCAATCACATCACGAATAGACGATGCACCTGTCATCAACATCACCAAACGGTCTAAACCAAATGCCAAACCACCGTGCGGAGGCGCACCGTATTTCAACGCATTCAGTAAGAAGCTGAATTTCTCTTCGGCTTCTTCTTCTTCAATACCTAAAGCTTCAAAAATTGCTTTTTGCATTTCTAAAGTATAAATACGCAGTGAGCCGCCACCAATTTCAGTACCGTTCAACACCATATCATAGGCAACAGATAAAGCTTCACCTGGGTTGCTCTTCACATCTTCAACGCTTGATTTTGGCAAAGTGAATGGGTGATGCACAGAGGTCCATTTACCATCCTCAGTTTCTTCAAACATTGGGAAATCAACCACCCAAAGCGGTGCCCATTCGCAGGTTGCAAGGTTCAAATCGTGACCGATTTTGACACGTAGTGCGCCCATCGCATCGTTGACTACTTTGGCTTTATCTGCACCAAAGAATACGATGTCACCATTTTCAGCGCCTACACGTTTTAATAAATCAAGCACGATTGGCTCAATAAATTTCACGATAGGAGATTGTAAACCTTCGATGCCTTTTTCAAGCTCATTGACTTTAATATACGCCAAACCTTTCGCACCATAGATGCCTACAAATTTAGTGTATTCATCAATTGCACTACGTGGCAATGAACCCGCGCCAGGAACGCGAAGCGCGACAATACGACCTTTTGGATCTTTCGCAGGGCCAGCAAATACTTTGAACTCAACGTCTTGCATCAAGTCTGCAACATCTACCAATTTCAGTGGAATACGCAAGTCTGGCTTATCAGACGCATAATCTCGCATCGCTTCTGAATATGGCATACGTTGGAATTTGTCGAATTTCACGCCTAGAAGCTCATCGAACATCTTCACGGTCATGCCTTCCATCAAATCCATAATGTCATCGTCACTCATGAACGATGTTTCAATGTCGATTTGAGTGAATTCAGGCTGACGGTCTGCACGCAAGTCTTCATCACGGAAACATTTTGCGATTTGGTAATAACGGTCAATACCACCCACCATCAACAATTGTTTAAATAATTGTGGCGATTGTGGCAGCGCATAGAAGCTACCGTTAGATACACGACTTGGAACCAGGTAGTCACGTGCACCTTCAGGCGTTGCACGAGTCAAAATTGGAGTTTCAACGTCTAGGAAACCGTTGTCTTCGAAGTAGTTACGAATCAGGTTGGTCAGTTTAGAACGGAAACGTAAGCGATCTAACATTTCTGGACGACGGATGTCCAGGAAGCGGTATTTCAGACGGATTTCTTCAGAAATATTGGTGTTTTCATCATTCAGTGGGAATGGAGGCGTTTCAGATTGAGCCAGCACTTCAATTTCTTTGCCCAATACTTCAATCTGGCCACTGACCATATTGGCATTTTCAGTACCCGCATAACGGCGGCGTACACGGCCTGTAATTTTTAATACGAATTCAGAACGAGCTTTATCTGCTGTGGCAAACGCTTCTGGGGTATCCGGGTCGATAACCACTTGTACCAGACCATCACGGTCACGCATATCCAGGAAGATCACCCCACCGTGGTCACGGCGACGATGTACCCAACCACACAAGGTTACGGTTTGGTCGATTTGAGCTTCGGTTAAAGAACCGCAGTAATGAGTTCGCATCATAGCGTAAAAAATCCAACTATATGGGTTAATGACAGCGCATACGTAAACAGCGTACCGCTTGAAGTAAATGTTGGATTATGCCTCTTTGCAGGTTTTGTCACAAGAACTAGCGTGAAAAACCCGGCAATTTCCTGTTATTTCGAGTTAACCGAACTCATGATTGCGGTCCAGAATCTGAAATAAAATACAGCCCGTGGTTAAAATGATTAAGGCACCCTGACTAAACTCATTAAAAGTCCGGCCCAGAAAATAATAACGATGGCTATACCAGAGTTCATCACTGAAATAGCGGGCATAATCCCAGACCGAATAAGCACCTAGCAAAATAGCCAGACCAATCAGGATCGCTGCCGCTTGTTTGACCCGTCGGCTCACTGGCCAATGCTGACGATAGCGCTGATAATAACGCCAGCACATCCACAGCAAAAACGGCAGGGCCAGAAGCGAACTGCCAATCTGCAAAATAAAATGCAGTGGATAGGTCTGGGAGAACCAGGACACCGGCTGGTTTAAAAAATCATGAAAGGCAAAAGTGCGAAAGTCGAGGTGAGTTAAACCATCCCAAATTAAATGGGTGGCATTGCCCAGCAATAGCCCGAGGACTACCGCAAGCAAAAAACCAAGGGCCGACTTGAACGAGTCCAGATTGAGCTCATGTTGTATGCCTAGCGCCCGATACAGCACCGGACGATAAATCAGATACCACGCCGCACAAAAAGCCAGACCCAGCCATAAATTTGGATGAACAATTGAACTCCATAAATGATTCAAGCCGCCCTGATCGGTGGTAAATAAACGGCTTAAATCGGGCAGCATACAGCCAATAGCGAGGGCCGCAATGGGAAGACGATGACCTGTCAGCTGGGCAATAGGGGGTGCTAAAACTGCATGAGATAAGGTAAAGGGCATACAGGCGTAGACAATAAAAACGGAAAAATCCGCGAGGCCCTATAGCTTAACCAAGCAAAGATGAATTTTATGTTTTTTATTGCAAAACAGTTGAAATGTTATATTATAACATTATTCAAATTTGTTACTCTGAGCCTGAGTCATGTCCTTCCATAAGAATTTAATAACACTGTCTATTTTTGCTGTTGTGACCCCTGCAGTTTTTGCAGATGAGGCGAATCTATCCAATGCACAGCAACTTGAAACCATCCAGCTAAAGGCCCATCCTCTGGTTCAGACTGCAGCGGACTTTGCGGTAGCAGATCAGGTGGTGGAACAGAAAGTATTGGCTGAACGCCCAACAACCATTGGTGATGCACTGGCTGATGAACTGGGCGTGTATTCAAATCAGTACGGCACAGGTTCAAGCCGTCCCGTGATTCGTGGTCAAGATGGCCCGCGTGTCAAAGTCTTACAACACGCATCTGAAACTGCTGATGTATCGACTTTATCTCCAGACCATACAGTTACAGTAGATCCAATTCTGGCAAAACAGGTTGAAGTGATTCGTGGTCCATCGACTTTACTCTATGGTGCCGGTACCGTGGGTGGCTTGGTCAATGTAACCGATCAGAAAATTCCAACCCAAATGCCAGCAGATGGCTTAGAGGGCACCGTCGGCGTGCGCTATAACTCGGGTAGCGATGAGAAGCTGGCCAGTGCGGGGGTAACAGCAGCAATTGGTGACAACTTTGCCTTACGTGTAGAAGGCTCCAAACGTAAAGCAAATAACTATATTACGCCGGATTACTGGGTAGAACATCATAATGATGAAGCTGGCCATGAAGATCATGATCATGGACATGATGCTGAAGAAGAACATGAAACACATTTTGATAAAGCCCGTCGTGTAGACAATACCTTTGCAGAAGGGCAAACCGTGAATATTGGCGGCTCATGGATTCATGACCGTGGTTTTGTCGGGGTGTCTTATAGCAACCGTCAGGACAAATACGGTTTACCAGGGCATAGTCATGAATATCATGGTTGTGGGCCAGATCATGACAATCCGAATATAATTGAATGTCCTCCTCACGATGATCATGGTGATGACCATGCGCATCATGGTGGTCCATGGGTCGATCTGGAATCACACCGTTATGACGTCCGTGCTGAGCTGGACCAGCCATTTTCCGGCTTTGACAAGTTACGTGCCCATGCCAGCTATACCGATTATGAACATGACGAGCTGGAAGAAAATGAAGTCATCAGTAACTTTAAAAATAAAGGTTATGATGCCCGTTTAGAATTGGTACATAAACCAGTCGCCGGTTGGGAAGGGGTCTTTGGTACCCAATATAGTCAACAAAATATTGATTTATCCGGT
Source organism: Acinetobacter sp. C15 (assembly GCF_013420645.1). Taxonomy (NCBI): domain Bacteria; kingdom Pseudomonadati; phylum Pseudomonadota; class Gammaproteobacteria; order Moraxellales; family Moraxellaceae; genus Acinetobacter; species Acinetobacter sp. C15. The sequence goes on along the minus strand of NZ_VOXR01000055.1, from coordinate 8,775 downwards.
GAGATGGTTCCACATGATGATCATTTTCATGAATCAGTCTTAATGCCAGATACTAAAACGGAAAAATATAGCCTGTTTGGTTTAGAACATAAGCAGTTTGGTGATGTGCATGTGGAATTGGGTGCACGTGTAGAACATCAAAAAATTGATGTAGATTCAACTCAAAAAGACTATTCGGATACCGGTGTTTCAGGTTCAGCAGCAGCCAATTGGCAGTTTGCTCCAAACTATAAGCTTTCTGTGGTTGGCTCGCATCAGCAACGTTTACCACTGGCACAAGAGTTGTATGCGGACGGTATTCACTTTGCCACCAATACCTATGAGCGTGGAAATGAGGATCTGGATGTTGAAAAGTCAAATAACCTTGAGTTAGGTCTGCATTATGAAGGTGCGAAACTCGACTATCATGTGCATGTTTATCACAACTGGTTTGATAACTATATTTATGGCTCAACAACCGACAGCGAAGGAACATTCCGTCTAGTTGATTATAAACAAGACAAAGCCCGTTTCTACGGTACAGAAGCGCAGTTAGGCTATGCCATTAACGATGCTTATAAAGTCAGCCTGTTTGGTGACTATGTGCGTGGCAAAATTGATGGTGAAAACGCACCGCGTGTACCAGCAGGCCGTTTAGGTACCAAAGTAGAAGCCGATTTTGCTGACGGCTGGTCAGGTCTGGCAGAGTACTATCATGTCTTTAAACAGGACCAGATTGCCAGCTATGAACAGGAAACCCAAGGCTATAACATGGTCAATGTCGGTCTGGCTTATGCAGGTGCCATGACGAATAACCAGGACTACCGCGTGTTCTTTAAAGCCAATAACCTGCTGGATGATCAGGTTTATTCACATACCTCATTCCTGTCCAACATTCCGCAAGTGGGCCGTAATTTTACCGTTGGTTTAGAATATAACTTCTAAGCAAAACTTAAATTTATTGCCAAAATCAAGAGGATGTCACGGAAATCCTCTTGAAAAAAGCCTGAAGAAAACCTAGCCTGAGCTGATTGGGTTAGGTTTTTTCTTATGCGTATCTTTCAACGAATTCACAATAAACTGAACTGGTCACCACGGCGTTATCTGGGCGTGATGATGGGCCTGCTGGCGTTAAGCTATTTATCCTCGGCACTGTATCACACCTATAAGCCCTTACCGGATGGTTTGAATTATGCGGGACCGCTACGTCATGCCGAAGTCAAATTTCTGGCCGATCAGACCTATCTGGATGCACAGGGCCAGCAGCATTATGATCATCAGATTTTTAATGAAATGCTGCGGCTGATTGATGAAGCACAAAGTTTAATTGTGCTGGATATGTTCCTGTTTAATCCGCAAACCGGGGCATCACAGGCCCAGCATCAACCGCTCAGCCAGCAATTGACCGATGCGCTGATTCAAAAACGCCGTACCCAGCCGGATATTGAAATCAAGCTGATTACCGATCCGATTAACTCTGTTTATGGCGGCCTTGCGCCAGAGCATTATCGGCAACTGCGCCAGGCCGGAATTGATGTGATCGAAACCAATTTAACTCCGCTACGCGCTTCCAATCCGATGTGGTCCGGGTTCTGGTACATCTGCTGTCAGGGCATCCGCAATAATCCGGATGCCGGCTGGCTGGCTAATCCGTTTGGTGAGGGTAAAATCACCCTGCGCAGCTATTCCGAGCTGCTGAATTTTAAGGCCAACCACCGTAAAACCATTGTGGTTGATACCCCGGACGGCTGGGAAGCTCTGGTCACCTCAATGAATCCGCATGATGCCAGTTCCCATCACTCCAATGTGGCGCTGGTGGTCAAAGGCAATACCGCGGTAGATATTCTGAAAACCGAGCAGTCGGTGGCGCTCATGTCCGGCAGCAATATTCCCGGGGTGATTGTCGGTGAGTTTCAGGCCGCTGCTACTGAACCGCAGGTGCAGGTGCTGACTGAAAAAGCCATTTATGATGCGACTTTAAACCTGATTAATAGCGCCAAAGCCAATGAACAGGTCGATCTGGTGATGTTCTATCTGTCCGAGCGCCAGATTATCAAAAGCCTGCTTGCAGCCCATGAGCGTGGGGTGAAATTGCGGGTGCTGCTCGATGCCAATAAAGATGCGTTTGGTCTGGAAAAGAATGGCGTACCGAACCGGCCAGTGGCAGCAGAATTACATCAGGCCGGCATTCCACTGCGCTGGTGTAATACCCAAGGCGAGCAATGTCATAGCAAAATGCTGATCAAGCGCAATGCCCAGCAACAGGAGATGATTTTAGGTTCGGCCAATTTCACCGCACGGAATTTAAAAAATTATAATCTGGAAACCAATTTACGCGTGTTAGGCCCGGCTCAAGCTCAGGTGTTTCAAAATGCTCAGCAGTATTTTGATACCGCCTGGTCAAACTTAAATGGCCGTCAGATGAGTGTGGATTATGCCCAGTATGCCGATGAATCGACGCTGAAATATGGACTGTATCGTTTGATGGAATGGAGTGGCTGGTCGACGTTCTAACCTCCCTCATTCCAAGCTTCTGTTTGGGAGCCGTGGCTTCTGCTTATAAGAGAGCTGGAAGAATTAGTTTTCTTCCACCTTGTAAGAAAGGGTTAAAAAGAAGCGATTTTCCCCTTCCTTGCAAGAGAGCTAGGAACAATAGCTTTTCCTTCTCCTCGTAAGAGAAGGTTAGGGATATACGCTTTTCCTTAACCTTCTAGGAGAGAGTCAGGGAGAGGTCAGTACTAAGGTTTAATGCTTAGTTTTGCCCCGGATTCGGTGGTACCAGTTCATCCAGATCTTTATCAGACAGCTCATCCAGCTCGCTCAGGTCGGTTTTAATTTTCCACTGGCTTTCATCTTCAACCGGATTCGGCAAACGCGCTTCCAGCCAGTCGCAGACCACATCGGGCGGGAAATCGGCATGATTACACTGGATCACCCAAGACAGGAAATCTTTGGCTTCACCATTCATATAAGGTGGTGGCGATACCGGTAAAAACTGCGTTGGCAAACGTTCATTCTTGGAAATATAGTTCAGCACATGACCCAGTTCCTGTACGGTTTGCCAGGCCAGTGGGTGTGCTACATTAATCTGAAATTTAAACCACCATGCCTGAGCACCATCTGTGCCATAGGCATCGATCAAGTTTTTTTGAACACTGGGTACTTTGCAGAAATATTCATAAAGACGATCAAAACTTAAATCAGACACAAGCATGAACCTAGTATGAAAAAAAGCGAGTGTAGCATAAAAGTAGGCCATTATTTTCACTGAGAAATACGGCCGATCTACCGCCATTCATCTAAAAAACTTGTATAAAGCATGCATGTTCATTTTTTATCCTTAATCCTGTTTTATAGTAAAATCAATAGGCTGATGTTTGGGAGTCGGGTAGTGAAAAGAATACAAGCAGGTTTATGGTTAGGCATTGGATTGTCTGCCATCTCGACATTATCGCTGGCCGATACCAATCGCTGGGCCAGTTATCAGGGTGTGGAGCGAAAATCGCATGCGCAGCATTATCCACAGCATCGCCCGTCTTATCCGCAGCACAGGCCACCACAATATTATCCGCCCCGTCCGCAATGGGGCCATCAACCGGTACGTCCGGGCATCAGTATTCAATATCAGGCGCCCACCACCATTTACCAGAATTCGCAAAGTTATAGCTGGGTCAATGGTGACCCGAATGTGGCCCGGATTGAAAGCAGCACGCAGACCATCATTACTGACTGGCGCCATTTAGGTTTGCCAGCTCCGCCAAATGGCAGCTACTGGATTTATGAAAATGGTCGTTATATTTTGGTGCCAAACCGTTAGATCATCCGGAGCGCTCCAGCGCTAAGGAAAACTATTTGAACCAAACTGATGATCCGGTGAATCTTCACTCAAAAATCAGCGCGCCGTAGTGGGATCCAGGCGCGCTTTTTGTTCTTCAGATTTGAATGATGGACGTGATTTTGGTGTTTAGGCCAGTTCATCATCTTCCGGGCGTGGGGTCTTGCCTTGTGGCAACGGTTTTTCACTGTGTTTATCCCGAATTACCGATGGATAATTCCAGGAGGCAAAACGTACCACCAGAATCGCAAAGGCTAGAATCAGAATCGAACCGGTAATAATTACTAGGTCAATATCCGCTTTATGGTCGTGCTGGATATCGGAAATCAGCAGCCGGGTCAGGGCGGTAATGGCAATATAAATCAGGAAGCGTACTGGCATGTGGTTGGTTTTAAAGTAAATACCCACCATGGCACCGAGCTCCAAATAAATGAACAGCAGTAAAATATCATCAATCGTGGCATATTGTTTGACGGTCAGAATATCGACCACAGTATGGCCGGCCGACCAGATCACCATACAGCCAATCACGAACAGGGCAATATAGTGAAAACTTTCAACGGCCAGATTACCCAACCGGTCGAGGAGGGTTTCTATTTTTTCTACTTTGGGGTGCCGTGCTGTCATATGCTCCTCCTGATTCTGCTGAATGAATAAGAAAAACTTATGCAAAAACTGTGCACAACTACAGGAAAAGTGGTGTAAAAACAGCAGGCAAACATGGATGCTATAAAAAAACGCCTGACAGTGCAGGCGTTTTTGAGAGATAAAAAGCTTAAGCCTGATGAGTGAAATAATCTTCCGAGAATTTCATGATCACATCAGAACCGGCTTTGATACGGGTAATTCGCATTTCCAGCTCTGGCAGAATACGTTGTACAAAGTACAGACCCAATGCCAGCTTGTTCTGATAGAACTCACCCTGTTTGGCCTGTGCCGCTTGGGCAATACGGGCAAACATATAGGCAAAGCTGAGCAGACCAACCGCGTGTAAATAATCGACCGCTGCGGCATTCGGGAATTCCGCATTTTCAGACGCCGCATTCAGAATGTATTGTGTTACTGATTCGACTTCTGTGGCTGCATCTAAGGTCGCATCTTTAATGAAGTTCAGATCAGCATCTAACTGGTTGGCAAAGTCACGGATTTCAGCAATATATTCTGCAATATAGGCACCCTGACATTTAATGGTTTTACGGCCAATTAAATCTTGTGACTGTACGCCATTGGTACCTTCATAAATTTGTGCAATACGTAAATCACGTACACATTGCTCCATGCCCCATTCACGGATATAGCCATGACCACCGAAGCACATTTGCGCATCCAGTGTTGCCTGGAAAGCGGTATCGGTTAAATAGGCTTTGGCAATAGGCGTTAGCAGCGCCACACGGTCATTGGCTTTTTTCACCGCGTCTGCATCAGTCGAGAATTTGGTGATGTCCAGCTGTTGGCCGACATAGACTGCAAAGGCACGTGATGCTTCGTTGTTGGCACGCACATTCAAGAGCATACGACGTACATCGCCATGTACTAAAATGCTGTCAGCCGGTTTGTTTGGTGATTGTACACCTGAAGCGCTGCGGCCCTGTAAACGGTCAGTCGCATATTGTGCTGCATTCTGGTAAGCAAATTCAGAGGCGCCTAAACCCTGAATACCCATTGACAGACGTTCATAGTTCATCATCACGAACATGGCTGCCAGGCCTTCGTTTTCTTTACCGACCAGATAGCCTTTGGCACCATCAAAGTTCATGACACACGTGGCAGAGGCTTTAATCCCCATTTTGTGTTCGATAGAGCCTGGGCCAACCGGGTTACGTTCACCGAGTGAACCATCGGCATTGACCAGGAATTTCGGTACGATAAACAGCGAAATACCGCGTGAACCGGCAGGTGCATCTGGGGTTTTGGCCAGTACCAGGTGAATGATGTTTTCAGCCAGGTCATGATCACCACCGGTAATAAAGATTTTGGTCCCGGTAATGTTATAGCTGCCATCTTCGTTGCGTTCCGCTTTGGTTTTAATAATCCCCAAATCGGTACCGGCATGTGGTTCAGTCAGACACATGGTGCCAGACCATTCACCTGAATAAATTTTTGGTAAATAGGTTTCTTTTTGTTCCTGAGAAGCATAGCTGCTCAGCGCCATACCCGCACCAACTGACAGCAGTGGATACAGCATGAATGACGGGTTAGTAGCAAAAATCATTTCATCCGACAGAACGGTCAGCATTTTTGGCATGCCTTGACCGCCCCATTCTTCATCGGCACCCAGGCCAATCCAGCCGCCTTCGGCATATTGCTTGAATGCTTCTTTAAAACCGGCCGGTGTAGTTACGCTGCCATTGTTATATTGGGCACCTTCTTCATCACCAGTGCGGTTTAAGGGCAGGGTAACGTTCTGGGTAAATTTGGCCATTTCTTCAAGAATGGCTTCTGCGGTTGCAGCATCGAGGTGGGCGAGATTTTCGTTATTTTGCCAGAATTGTTCTGCTTGGAAGACATCATTCAGGATGAATTTCATATCGGCAAGCGGTGCGTTATAAATTGGCATAGTTCATTTCACCTGTTTCTTGTTTATTCATAGTGATCAGGTCAGTCTAAACGATGAGATTTCAATTGATTAGACGACGAAAGGTTAATATAGCGCGATAAATAGAGAAAAAGGACCGCCAACAGCTGGCCGTCCTTTTTACATCCATTACAAGTTACTACACATCACGTGCATTAGAAGGCAAAGTGTTCAGCATCAAGTGCCATCAATGGATCCAGGCCAGTCGCGATTACGTCAACATGTGAGCGTACACGTGGCAGGATCTTCTTGAAGTAGAAGCGTGCAGTGGTTACTTTGGCATTGTAGAAGTCGACATCGGTAGTACCCGCAGCCAAGGCTTCTTGTGCAACCAGTGCCATACGTGCCCATAGATAAGCCAGTGTCACATAGCCAGAGAAGTAGAGGTAATCGACTGCCGCAGCACCGACTTCTTCAGGGTTTTGCATCGCACGCATACCAATTTGCATGGTCAGGTCGCCCCATTCTTTGTTCAGTGCGGCCAGCGGTTCAACAAACTCTTTCATGCCGGCATTGTCTTTGTTGGCTTCTGCGAATTTGTGAATGATCTTGGTGAAATCTTTCAGCATCGCGCCTTGTGTACCCAGAACCTTACGGCCGAGCAGGTCAAGTGCCTGAATTTCAGTGGTACCTTCGTACAGGCAAGAAATACGCGTATCACGTACAATCTGCTCCATACCGTGCTCGGAAATAAAGCCGTGACCACCAAACACCTGTACACCGTGTTTTGCAGCTTCTGAACCGGTTTCGGTCAGGAAGGCTTTGGCAATTGGTGTCAATAAAGACAGGATGTTGTCGGCAAATTTACGGTCTTCTTCCTCAGCAGCCTGTTCAACCACATCTGCATATTGAGCCAATAGGTAAACCAGCGCACGGCCACCTTCAGCAAATGCTTTTTGGGTCAACAGCATGTTACGTACTGCTGGATGCACAATAATCGGATCGGCTTCTTTTTCTGGCGCTTTTGGACCAGACAGTGAACGCATAGCCAGACGGTCTTTTGCATACGCCAAAGCACCCTGGAATGAAGATTCAGATGCAGACAGACCTTGTACTGCAGTACCGATACGCGCCGTGTTCATGAAAGTGAACATACAGTTCAGACCACGGTTTTCAGGTCCAATCAAGTAACCTTTGGCGTTGTCAAAGTTAATCACGCAAGTCGCGTTACCGTGAATCCCCATTTTGTGTTCGATCGAGCCACAACGCACTGCATTACGCTCACCGATTGAACCATCGGCATTCAGGTTGAATTTCGGTACGATGAACAGTGAAATACCTTTGGTGCCTTTCGGTGCGCCTGGTAAACGCGCCAGAACGATATGGATGATGTTCTCGGCCATGTCGTGCTCACCGGCAGAGATAAAGATTTTCTCGCCAGAGATTGCATAGCTGCCATCCGCATTTGGTTCTGCTTTGGTGCGGATAATACCGAGGTCAGAACCGGCATGAGATTCGGTCAGACACATGGTCCCGGTCCAGACACCTGATACCAGATTTGGCAGATAGGTATCTTTTTGTTCTTGCGAACCGTGGTGCTCAAGGGTACGTACTGCACCATGAGACAGACCCGGATACATACCCCAAGCCCAGTTTGCGGTACCGACCATTTCAGAAATGGTAATGCCCAGAGAGTTTGGTAAACCCTGACCGCCGTACTGTTCTTCGGCAGATAAAGACGGGAAACCCAGTTCGATATATTTTTGATACGCTTCTTTAAAGCCAGTCGGCGTGGTGACTACACCATCGTTCCAGGTACAGCCTTCGCGGTCGCCCACTTGGTTTAAAGGAGATAATTCATTTTCACAGAAGTCAGCAGCAGCTTCTAAATATTGGTCAACCAACTCACGGCTTACGTTTCCAGAGAATGCAGGGAGTTTTGCATAATGTTCTTCAGCATTTAATAATTCATGCAAAACAAATTGCATATCACGTAGTGGCGCTTTGTATTGTGGCATATCGGGTTCCTCAATACTGGTTTAACCAGCGGTTATAATCCTAAATCAGTGAGTTCACGCACCTTCACAGGCGCATCTTGAATGTTTTAATCGTGCAACATCTTCTAATTGGGTACAAGCATTTCAATGGCTTTTCTTGGTGACTGTAAAGTCAAAGATTTTTAACTTGAAATAGCTAAGTGTATTGAGTGTAAACAGATTTATCGGTATAGGAAGTGGATAAATAGTCAAAAACGTAAACAGATATGTCCAATAAAAAAGGCGCACCATGCACACTGCTGTCCCATAGTTTGCTTTAAATAAAAAACCTGAGTCCTAACAGTTAAAATATGAGTGCAAACAAACACTTTAACGACCAGGATTCAGGTTTTGTCACATCAGAATACCGTATTTCATGAGCTAATTAAACCTGTTGTGCGACAGGATTT
>NZ_VOXR01000054.1:0-14947 GCF_013420645.1 Acinetobacter sp. C15 | reverse complement strand
TAATGGAGAAATCTAATCGGTATGTTATACCTGAGAGAAGAGTGAGGAGTTATCCAAGGGTTGTAAAAGGAAAACCTCAAAAATACCCAAGAAAAAGCCAGTCAATCTCTTAACTGACTGGCATTACTGCACTTGCAGGGCTTTTTTATTTGTTCTGACAGGATCAGAAGGCTTCATCCTGCGCCGGATCATGGTGCAAGGTATCATGAATGGCTTCGACCAGCTGCTGGGCAATTTCCTGCTTGGAGGCTTTTTCCAGATCGCGTTTTGGCAGATGATAGCCTTCAGCAAAGAACACCGTCATGGCATTTTCATCAGAGGCAAAACCAATGTCTGCACGGGACACATCATTGCAGGCAATCATATCCAGTTTTTTCGCTACCAGTTTACCAGCCGCATACTCTTCGACATTGCGCGTTTCAGCAGCAAAGCCGACCATAAACGGACGTTTTTCCTGCTGCGCGATAGTCGCCACAATATCCGGATTCTTGATTAAGGCGATATCCAGTTCATCTCCGGATTTTTTGATTTTGTGCTCTGCAACTTCAGCCACGCGGTAATCGGCAACCGCAGCGGTGGCAATAAACACATCACAACCTTCATCGAGCAACTGCATACTGGTGTCCAGCATCTGCACGGCTGAAGAGACATTAATACGGCGGACCCCGTTTGGTGTATCCAGACTGACTGGCCCGGCAATCAGCGTGACTTTGGCACCGGCTGCGTAACAGGCTGCTGCCAGGGCAAAGCCCATTTTCCCGGTACTATGATTGGAAATATAACGTACCGGATCAATCGCTTCACGGGTTGGCCCGGCGGTAATCACCACATGCTTGCTGGCCAGCAGACCAAATTTTTCAGCAATCGCACGCTGCGCTTTATGGAAATAATCGGTGACCTGACGCGCTAGCTCTTCCGGCTCAGGCATACGGCCCAGACCGACATCACCACAGGCTTGTGAGCCGGATTCCGGCATAATCACATGCACGCCATCGTCTACCAGCGTCGCCAGATTGCGCTGCGTAGCTTTGGCCGCCCACATCTGCTGATTCATGGCCGGTGCCACCCAGACCGGGGCACTGGTGGCCAGATATAAAGTCGATAACAAGTCATCTGCCAGACCGGCGGCAAATTTGGCCAGGGTGTCACAGCTGGCCGGTGCAATCAGCACCAGATCGGCCCAGCGTGCCAGTTCAATATGCCCCATGCCGGCCTCGGCTTCCGGGTCCAGCAACTGGGTATGCACCGGATTGCCCGACAACGCCTGAAAGGTCAGCGGTGTAATAAAGGCTTGTGCCCCTTCGGTCATCACCACCCGGACGTTAAAGCCAGCGTCCTTTAAACGGCGAACCAGAATGGCACTTTTGTAGGCGGCAATACCGCCAGTAATACCCACAATAATATTTTTATTAGGAATGACACTTAAATCAAAACTCACGAACAGCTTACCTTTCTGTTGCAGTGGGGCTCACAATAGCATTAAATATTGTCATTCCCAAGACATGTCTGGGCGAAATCCATAACAATTCATCACCAATAAGTCTAATAACAATGAACTTCAGTATTAAACATTGGCCGGAACAGGAGCGTCCGCGTGAACGCCTGATCCAGTACGGCGCGCACAGTCTTTCCGATGCCGAACTGCTGGCTATTTTCCTGCGCTCCGGCTCCCAGCAGTACTCTGCCGTTGAACTGGCCCGTCATTTATTACAGGCCTTTGGCAGCCTGAATGCGGTACTCGATGCCGCCCTGCCCGATTTAAGCCAGTTTCATGGCATGGGTCCAAGTAAATACAGCCAGCTGATGGCGGTCAAGGAATTGGGCCGGCGCTATACCGCCCAGCATTTGCAGCAGGACAAACTGGAACTCAGCTCCTCCCGGCTGCTACTGGACTATTTACGCTTTGAACTGCTCGGTGAAACTCAGGAAGTATTTGCAGTATTGTGCCTGGATGCGCAGCTGCGCAAAATCTGTTTTAAGAAACTGTTTTTTGGCGCGCTCAATTCATGTGAAATTTCGATCAACCAGCTGCTACGCTTTGCCATCCAGAAAAACACTACGGCGCTGGTGATCAGTCATAATCATCCTCAGGGACAGCCACAGCCCTCACCAGCCGATTTACAATTGACCCAGCGCATCCAGCAGGCCTGCCAGCTGGTTGATATCCGCCTGATTGATCATTGTATTATTGCTCCCGAAGGCAGTTTTTCCTTTGCTGAACATCAACTCATCAAGTCGACATTTTAAGCAGCGCAACATATTGACAAAAACCCGGCCAGCACAGAAGATCATGAAAAACTTAAGCTGATTCCCAGACATGATTGTACGTGACCAACCGAGCGTATTTAGGCTGTTATTTTCCTGGCGAGGTACCATCTTACCGAAGGTGTTACCACCTTTGGGCGTGGTCATGTTGCTGTCGGCGATTGTCGGCGGCCTGTCCTATGTCGGGTATTTTCACTTCTCTGATTTCCCCCTGATCGGCTTTACCTTAATTGGGGTGGTGCTGTCGATTTTCCTTGGCTTTAAAAATTCGGCCTGTTATGACCGCTGGTGGGAAGCCCGCAAACTGTGGGGCATGTTAATTGCCAATGCGCGCCATTTTGACCGCGACTGCCGGATGCTGGCCCAAGGCCGCCGGGAACGGGTGATTCAGCATGTGATTGTGTTTGCCAATGTGTTGCGTGACCGTCTGCGCCATCAAACTGCCAATCCGACTGAACTGGTAGAAACCAGCGGTATGAGCCAGCAGGCCGTAACCCAGCTGTATCAACAGGCCAATGCGCCGCAATATACCCTCAGCCTGATTCAATGGGAACTGATGCAGGCCCTAAAAGAAGGTGAAATTTCCGATATTATTTACAGCCAGATGAACCAGCATGTGATGGAACTCAGCCTGGTGCAAACCGGTTGTGACCGGATTGCCACCACCCCGCTGCCGTTTGCCTATTCGGTATTGCTAAACCGTACCGTGTACTTTTTCTGCTTTATGCTGCCGTTTAGCTTGGGCTCGACGCTGGGGCTGGCGACACCACTACTGGTCGGGATTCTGGCTTATACCTTCTTGGGGTTGGACGCCCTAAGCTCGGAAATTGAAGAGCCATTTGGTACGCAAAGTAATGACTTGCCTTTAGATGCGATGGTGCGCACCATTGAAATCGAATTACTCTCGACTTTGGGGAAACCGACACCACCACCAATTCAGGCACAGGACAATAACCTGCTCTAAAGCAAAAAACCTCAGCCCAGCTGAGGTTTTTTTTGATGCTGAAATACGTTTACGCAGTCAGCGCCGGTGATGGATTGACAAAACTTTCCCAAATTCCGACCTGCCCCGGTTTCAGGCTGGGAATATTGCCCAGTTTCATCCACGGCATATTTTCACCATGAAAATCGCTACCGACCGAGACTTTTAAGCCATGCTCGGCAATCATCCGGTCCACCATCTGCCGGATAGAGCTTGGATCAATCGCCGGCGGTAATTCGACAGCATCCCCACCAAATTTGGCGAAAATTTCAATTAGGTAACGGATATTGGTCGCCGACAGGTCATAACGGGTCGGATGCGCCAGCACCGCAAAACCGCCACTGGCATGAATCACCTGAATAGTTTCCTCCAAGCCCAAGCCTTCAAATTTCACATAGGCTTTTTTGCCTTCTTTAATGTATTTATCAAAGGCCTGCTGCGGCCGACTAACATAGCCTTTTTCCACCAGGGTTTTGGCAATATGGGTACGGGTCACCCGATCCGGGACATTATCTACCTTGGCAATCACATCGGTATAAATATCTTCACCAATCAGCGGAATTAGCAGCTCGCAAATCTGTTTGGAGCGCGCAGCACGAATATTTTTTTGCTGGGCCAGTAGTGCTGCCATCGGCGCCGGATTTTGCATATTCAAGGCCACAATATGCACAGCATAGCTTTTTTTGGTCGCCGGTCGTGACCACTGGCTGGAAATTTCTACGCCAGATATGAGCTTAATCCCGTGATTTTTCGCCGCTTCCTGAGCCAGTGCAATTCCATCCATGCTGTCATGATCAGTCAATGCCAGCGTATGGATCGACAGTTCAGCTGCTGCAGCAATCAATTGCTGCGGACTTAAAGTTCCATCAGAAATATTGCTATGTGTATGTAAATCTACGCCGTGCATCTCTATACTATGACATTTATTTGATCAGATTTAGATACTCTAACATGAAAGCACTTTTAGACTTTGTGCCACTCATTATTTTCTTTTATTTATATAAAACTGTAGATCCAAAAGATACCCACCATCCTTTGCTGCAAATGATCGGCTCTGCCGGTGGTGTGGATAACAATAACATTCTTGTGGCCACCACTGGTCTGATCATTTCCATGTTAGTGGTGTATGGCGCATTATTTGTCTCTCAAAAATTCCGTTTGGACAAACAGCAGTGGATTGTGCTGTTTATGACCGTGATTTTTGGTGGTATTACCCTAATGCTGAGCGATGACTTCTATATTCGCCTAAAAGCTGTCTTGCTGAATCTGGTCTTTGCTGGCGCCTTCCTGCTGTCACCATGGTTCAGCAAAGATCGTAAGCCATTAATCCAACGCCTGTTTGGTCCGGTGTTCAATTTAAGCGACAAAGGCTGGATGAAACTGAACTATGCCTGGGTCGGGATGTTTCTGCTAATGTCCTTCCTGCACGGCTTCTTTGCCTATATCTTTATGGGTGGAAAATACTGGGGAGAATTCACTGCTTTTGGTGACATGATTGTGATGTTTTCCTTTATCATTATTCAGTTTATTGTATTGCGTAAATACTTTAAAACTGCCGAATAAATCCTTCAGTCCGCTTGAGCGAGAATACCTTATGCCTTTATTTGTGGTGACCTGTACCGATAACGAAGGAACCGTCGAAAAACGTCTGGCCATTCGTCCGCAACATCTTGAACGTCTGCAACAGCTGGATGATGAAGGCCGTCTGATTGTCGCCGGTGCGATGCCGAAAGATCCGACCAATCCGCAAGCGGGCTTTTATGGCAGTACCATTATTGTCGATTTTGATTCTCGTGAAGCCCTTGATGCCTGGCTGCAAGATGAGCCATTCCTGAAAGCAGGCGTCTATGGCCAGATTGAAGTCAAACCTTTTAATAAAGCATTTCCTAAAGGATAAGCTGCATGCGCGTTGTTGTCCCGAGTCTACTGGGTCTATCCTTCTTCTGTTCTGCACTGTGGGCCGTTGAACCGGCTGCACCCGCTGCTGTAAATACCACGGCTCAAGTCACGCCAGCGGTCGCAACGCCAGCCAAACCGGCGATTATACCGGCTGTGGCCACCACCACAGCGCCGGCAACGGCCAACCAGCCGCTGACCGCTGAGCAGCTAGCCAAGAATAAAGCGGCACAGGAAGCTAAAATCAAGGCGCTGGTCAAAGATCAGGAAAGCCGCCTGCAACAGCTGGAAAAAGCCAATCTGGAAGCACTGGCGCAAAACCAGGAACTGCAGCTGAAAAATGACAATCTGGGTGTACAGGTTCAGGTCTTACAAAGTGAACGTAGCGCACAGATGTTTCTTTACGGCGCTGCCACGCTGGCTGTCGGCGTATTGCTGGGCTTTTTGGTGGCCAGCTATGTGTATACCAAACGTCGCCGTCAGTGGTAATGTTCTGCTTCATTAAAGGTAATCTGGGTGTTGTCTAATCGCATTCAAACCGCCGATCTCGATTGGCAACATATTGAGGGCATTGATGTCCCGGTATCGAAACAGTTTGGGGATGTCTACTTTTCCAAGGACAATGGCCTGCTGGAAACCCGGCATGTGTTTTTAAACGGTAATGACCTGTCCGAGCGTCTGGCAGCCCTGCAAGATTATGAATATTTCTGTGTCGGAGAAACCGGCTTCGGCACCGGCCTGAATATTCTGGCCTTATGGCAACTGTGGCAACAGGTGCGTCCGAATAATCACAGCCATTTACATGCCATTTCGGTGGAGAAATTTCCGCTTTCCAAAGCCGATTTAATTCGCGCCTTAAATGCCTGGCCGGAACTAAAACCTCTGGCCGATCAGCTGATTGCCCAGTACCCATTACCACTGGCCGGCTGTCATCGCCTGTCGTTTCCGGAGCAGCGTTTTTCTATCGACCTTTGGCTCGGTGATGCGCACGATGTCTTTCCAATGATGGCCAAAACCACACAGGTCAATGCCTGGTTTTTAGATGGCTTTGCGCCCTCCTGCAATCCGGATATGTGGGAAGAACAGGTGCTCAATCATATTATTCGCCTGTCAGATGTCGGCACTACCTTCGCTTCCTTTAGTGTAGCCGGGGTGTTAAAGCGAGGTTTAAGACAGCACGGGATTCATATTTCCCGGCCGCGCGGGTTTGGCCATAAACGCGAAATGCTAAAAGGCATCTGGTTAGCGCCAGAAGAACCGCTTAGCCCAGAACGGGAAACTGAACCAGCAACCTCAGTTCCTTCGACCTCTGTACAGCAACGGCATATTGCCATTATTGGTGCCGGTATTGCCGGTTTAAGTCTGGCTTGGGCTTTTGCTCAGCGTGGGCATCAAGTTTCTCTGTATGATCAAAGCGCGCCACTGGCGGGTGGCTCGGGCAATCCACTGGCCCTGCTCAATCCCAAGCTGTGTGCTATTGAACAGAGCCATACCCATTTAATGACCCTGGCCTGGCAACATGCCTTAAATCATTATGCAAAGTTTCAGGCCTTCCGCCCGATTCAGGTCAATCAGCTTGGGCTAAAAAATCCGGAACAGCTGCTGGCACTGGCCGATCAATATCCGCCAGGTATTCTGGAAAAAGATTTAGACGCACAGCTGCGATCAGAATTTCCTGCCCTGCGTCTGCTACAGGCTGGCGCGGTGTCGCCACATCAACTGTGTGCGGAGATTCTGGCGCATGAGCGGATTCAATATCAGCAGGCCAAAATCACCCAGATTCACCCGACAGATCGACCGGAACTGTTCAGTGACAACCAATCTCTGGGCCAGTTTGATCATGTCTTTGTCTGCACAGCCCGTGAATCTGGCCAGTTTTTTGAACATTATCCGCTGTTAAAACCGATTCGGGGTCAGGTCAGCTGGCTGAAGAATACCCAGCAACCGCTGCGTTTAGATAGCGCCTATAGTTATGGCGGTTACTGTATGCAGCTCGATGCAGAGCAGTTGATTTTAGGCGCGTCTTTTTATCCGGGTCGGGATGATGCCGAAGTCTTACGAGAAGATCATGAACATAATCTGGCGCTGATCCGTAGCGTCTTCCCCGACTATGCGGACACCCTGCCTGATCCACACAGCTGGCAAGGCCGTGCGTCAATCCGTGCGCAAAGTCAGGATTATTTCCCGCTGCTTGGAGCACTTGAAACCGGACAGCAAGTCTATAGCCTGACTGGACTCGGTTCCAAAGGTTTTCTGTTTGCACCGCTATGCAGTGAAATTCTGGCCGCACAGATTTTAAATGAGGCCTGCCCGGTGCCGATGCAGGTACTGGAGAAACTTAACATCCGCCGTTTTCAAAAGAAAGCCAAAGCCAAGAAACCGTATTTTAGGGCCTAAGCTAAAAACGTTGTATAGATCGAGAATGATGGCCCGGTTTAGTTTGAAAGATCAGGCTTAGTGTAGAGGTCGAGGAGAGCATTTATTTTCTTCATTTTAAATACTTGATCATGTGAGAGAGTGTTCTGATCTTTTTTAGTCAATGATAAACAGTGTTCATAAAAAAGCGCCTGACGGCGCTTTTTGCTTATTGCCCTTGAACCAAAGGCAAACCGGCATCACGTGCAGCACGGGTACCGCCCATCAGCACCACATATTCACGTGAGCTGTCCAGCTCTTCTAACAATTCAGCCGCGCGCGGCGCTTTGCTGCCACCGCCACATAAGATGTAAATCGGTTGATCCGCTGACACCTGAGTCAAGCTATCTGCTGACAAGTTGGCAATTGGCTGATTGACTGCGCCTTGAATATGCGCTTCAGCATAAGCACTTGCATCACGGACATCCCAGATGATTGCATTTTCTGGGAACTCAAATGTTGTAATTTCTTGCTTACGGATCATTGTGCACTCCTTTGATGTAAACAACACTTGGCAAATGAAGAAAACATCCCTAGCATCTCAGATATTCTTTCCATTTGTAAAGGTCTAAACTATGCCATCTTTCGATATTGTTTCAGAATTAGAAATTTTTGAAGTAAATCATGCAGTTCAGAATACTCAAAAAGAAATCGCAACACGTTTCGATTTCCGTGGTCAAGATGTTTCTATCGAACTGAATGAGAAAGCCAAAGAGATCAAAATCAAAACCGAAAGTGATTTCCAATGTGAACAAGTATATACCATGCTGGAGAATCATTTTTATAAACGTAAGATTGATGTACAGGCGCTAGACCCGCAAAAAGCCACGGCCTCAGGTAAAAATGTGATTCAGACGGTGAAGCTCAAAGATGGTCTTGACTCTGATACCGCGAAAAAAATTAATAAAGCCATTAAAGAAAGCGGCATTAAAGTGCAATCTTCTATTCAGGGCGACAAAATCCGTGTGACGGATAAAAAACGCGACACCTTGCAGCAAGTGATGGCGTTTTTAAAAGAACAGCAATTTGGTCTGCCACTGCAATTTAACAACTTCAAAGATTAAGCTCTTTGTTCCCGCATAGGAATCGATCATGGCACAAGCAAATCGTTTAGCAAAATTAGTCAAAGCGACGGCAAAATTTCCACAGGTGATTCGCACCACTTTGTGGAGTAAAGCCTTTGGCCGGATCGTGCCTATGGTGGGAACAGCCAAATTAAAATATCTTGAGGTCAGCCCGGCCAAAGTGGTGGTGAAAATTGACAATCACAAGGCCATGCAAAACCATATTGGCCAGGTACACGCCTGCGCTATGGCACTGATTGCAGAAACTGCCACCGGCTTTGTGACTGGCATGAATGTGCCCGATCATTCGATTGTGTTAATTAAAAGCTTTAAAGTTGATTTTAAACGCCCGACCCAAGGCGCCATGACCGCAGTCGCGACGCTGACAGCAGAACAGCAGCACTTGATGCAACACACCGAAAAAGGTGAAACGCTGGTTGCAGTCGAAGTGACCGATGAATCGGGTGAAGCACCAATTCAATGTGAAATGCTCTGGGCCTGGGTCAGTAAAGATCAGCTTAAAAAAGCCCGTTAACCCGCTTTAAGCCATCAAAAATCCCAGTTTCAGAACTGGGATTTTTGATCTTTGAGTGCACAAATTATACGGCTTGCGATTCTAGATACTTCTGCTTCACTTCCTCGGAAATCTGACGCTTGTTGCCTTTGACATCCACCGCGACAAAGGTAAATACACCTTCGGTAACGCGTTTTGCTGCACGTGAACTGTCATGGCTGTCCCAGACTTCAATCTGCATCTGAATTGAGGTATTGCCCAGTTTCAGGATTTTGGTATAGCAGCTGATCACATCCCCCACTTTCACAGGCACCAGAAAGGTCATCTGGTTAATGGCAATGGTGGCACAGCGACCTTGGGTAAAACGCTCGGCATGAATTGCCCCGGCCAAGTCCATCTGCGAAACAATCCAGCCCCCGAACACATCTCCACTCCAGTTGGTATCGGCAGGCATAGCAATGGTTTGAAGAGAGAGCGTCCCTTCCGGTTTTAGTTGAGAATCTGACACATTCGCTCCGGGCGTGATTAAGGGTTTGAAGTTAAGTGCTGATCTAACCACTGTTTCAGTTCGGTCGATCTTAATGCGCCGCTTATTCTAGCAATTTCGGTGGTCTTATTCATCAACACCAGCGTGGGAATACTGCGCACATTAAAGGCACTGCTTAAACGCGGATTTTCTTCAGTATTAATTTTGGCAAAAATTACTTGCGGATATTGCGCCGCAACCTGGGCAAAATGCGGCGCCATCATCTTGCAGGGTCCACACCACTCTGCCCACAGGTCGATCAGGATTGGCAAATCACTGTGCTGGATAAACTGGCTAAAATTCTGCTCATTCAGGTCAATCGGCGCCAGTGGAATTAAAGCCTGATGACATTGTCCGCATGTTGGATGGGCAGTTAGCTTATCCTCCGGAACACGGTTTTTGGCACTACAGGCTGGACAGACAACAATCATTTAGCTTACTCCAATATGCTGATGTAGAAATTCTAATTGAGTCTTGACGGCTTTTTCAAAATATTGGCCATGATAAACATCAAAATGCTGCATATCCCATTCATGATATTGCACATAAGGCGCAATATTGGTGGCTGTTTCACGACTCGATTCAATCGGGATCAGGCTGTCGCGTTTGGCGGCAATAAACAGTACCGGAATATTAATCTGGCGCACATCCAGAATCGGCCGATAACGGATCAGATGAAACAGCGCCCGTGCCGGAATCTCGCCACTCCAGTAAAAATCTGGATGTAAAATCGACAGATAACCTTCATAACTATCCGCCGTCGGTAAGAAACACAGCCCTTTCGGATCAACTACCGGCAAGGTTTTTGGCATTAAGCCGACTTTAGCGCCCATATAATCCTGACTGGAAATTTTTAAGGCACGTGGCAGCTGCTGAATCGGATACAGCTTGGCACTGGCCGCACCATCCACAAATGGCACCTGCACCATCACCGCTTTTAAATGGTTTAACTGCGAAGCCAAAGTTAAAACATAGCCGCCACTTAGCGCTGTACCCCACAGGATAATCCGCCGCCCATCCACCGATTGCCGTTCCTGTACATGTGAAATCATGGTACGCCAGTCATCCAGCTGCCGCGACAACGACACCAGCTCACGTGGTCGTCCGGTACTACCGCCCCAATAGCGATAATCAAACAGCACCACCGCATACCCGGCGCGGGCAAAGCGTTTGGCATATTGCACCAGCTTGAACTGACGCAGGCCGGCCAGGCCATGCGCCATTAAAATAACCGCTGGTTTAGTAGGAGTTTTTGGCAGGTAAAAATCGGCAGCAATGACCTCCTGACCGCTTTTGACATAGAGAGGCTCGACAGTATAGGCATGCATGGCTGCTCCAGTGCGTTGTTTTATGGTTGTAATCGTTTATAAATATTTCAGAACAATCTGCGCGAAAATCTGGCTAGTGGTATTATAGAGCATAATATTCAGATATGGATGATGGAGTGGCATTATGAGTGAGCATGTTGGCTTTGCAGGTCAAATTGGCCCGGAACACGTAACCCAGGTGGTTGAAAAAGGCTTTAAATCAATTATTAACAACCGTCCAGACATGGAAGGTGGCCCGGAACAACCGACCAGCGCACAAATTGAAGATGCAGCGCGTAATGCAGGACTGGATTATGTCTATCAACCGGTGGTGGCTGGACAAATCACCGAATTAGACGTCCGCACCTTTGCCAATCACTTTAATGAATTGCCAAAACCGGTTCTGATGTTCTGCCGTACTGGCAACCGCTCAAACAACTTATATCAACTGGCCAAACAAATGGACCTGTTAGATGACTAAGTCGTTGTGGATGGGGATGGTTTTGGCACTCTCAATGACCACGACCTCCCTATGCGTTGCTGCCAGTGATTTTAGCCGTGCGTTAAATGCCAATCTTAGTGTTTCTGGGCAAATGACACCTGAGAAATTTAAGACCTTGCTGCAAGATGGGTTTAAATCGGTGATTGTGAACCGTCCCGATCAGGAAGCAGGCAACACAGTCAAAGTGAACCAATTGCGTGACATCGCCGAGAAATCACGGGTTAGCGTGATTTACCAACCGGTCAGCAGCGGTGCAATTTCCCAGGCCGATGTGCAAGAGTTTGCGAAATACTATAATGAACTGCCGAAACCGATTTTAATGGTCTGTCGTAGTGGTTCACGTTCGGCAGCCCTATTTAATCAGGCAAAAAATCAGGGGTTATTACATGAATAAAATCTGGATCATGCTGATTTGTGCATGTGTACTGGCAGGTTGTAGCTCTATGGATGTCCGCCCAACGGTGGGGGTGAGTGTGGGGACGACAATTTAATTAAGTTAACTCATGAAAGGCGCTATATGCGTCTTTTTTTCTATGGTATCTTTACATAATACAAATAAATCTTATACATAATTTTTTATTAGGGGAACTTTATGAACTTAGTTAAAGGCTCATTAATTTTAGCATTCTCAGGACTTATTAGTGCATGTGGTGGAGGGGGAAGTAAAGGCTATTATGATAGTGGCGCTACATCGAATGAATCTAATAATACCACTCCCCCACCAAGTACCTCTGTTGAAATTGCGACAAAACAACTTGAGATTCTAAAACGTGAAGGACAATTTTTATTTGGTAATTATGATGCAAATGATTTAAATACTACCAAAGGTTATATTGATCACTCACTAGATACTTTTGCACATGGGCCATTACAACTAACTCTGGCTATTAGAGATGTAAATCTTGCCAGTTTTCCTGAATTCTATCGTGAAAAATGTTTTGAAAAAAGTACCAGCGATTATCGTGCATGTTACTCATTCACAGGCGATCAAATTAAAACTTTATTACCAGCTTATAATGATTGGGACTTCGAAATTACCCGCGATGACCTAAAGAATATCCGCTTAGAAGATGATGGGATAACTCCGAATCTAGAAGCATACCAAGCCACCACACGTATTTTTATTTTTGAGAATGAGAATATAGATAAAAACTTACATGATGTGACAATCACAGGGGCTTTTGCATATCCATTCAAACAGAAATGGGTCGAACAAGAGCATCAAAAGCGCTTTGTATTAATTAATGAGTCGACTAGTGATTATAAAATTACTGTAACAACAACAGAAATAGACCCTGAAACGGACTTACCCGTTGAAAAAGAAGTTACTACAGGAGCTTTTAGCACTTATAAAGATTTGACGTCTTTAGATGGTGAGTTATTTATGTTTGAAAAAGGTTCTGGTTTTAATGTTCTTATAAATGACAATGCAAATGTTTCATTCGCCGAGCCTATATCCTTTATCTTCAACTCTACACCAGGTGATCTAAGTAGCTCATCGAGTTATCGTATTAAAAATAATGGTGAAAAAGAATTAAAGCTTGTTAATATTACAGCAATTGATGGCACTCGTGTTGAGAATGAAATACCTGAGCGTAATATACAATCTTTCACTGGCAACATCTCTTTAACTGGTAAAAATATTTTTAGCTTTAAAAATGAAACTAGTGGAACTTTGAATTTTGAACACATGATCAATAATATTACATTTAAGGGCACATCTACCAATAATAATGGAACTATTAGCACAACTTTAACCGAGCCAACTGGTATAAAATTTTAATGTAAGAAATTGCAATTAAACCCTCTAAATAGAGGGTTTTTTTATATATTCGATAGTATCTCTCTTTATTGAAATTGCTCCTATGTACGACATTATTATTATTGGTGCAGGCACAGCAGGAATCACTGCTTATCAAGAAGCCATCAAGCACACACAAAATATTCTTATTATTAATGACGGTTCCTGGGATACGACCTGTGCCCGAGTGGGCTGTATGCCCAGTAAAGTGCTGATTTCTGCTGCACATCGCCTACATGATTTACACGAGGCAAATAAAGTCGGTCTCAACATCAAAGCACAGGTTGATACCTCTCAGGTCATGCCGCATGTTCGCACTTTGCGTGACCATTTCACCCAGGCCACTTTAAAAGAAGTTGAAAGCTGGGATGCACAACACAAAATTCAGGGCAAGGCAGCGTTTATTGATGCTCAAACCGTACAGGTGAACCAACAGCAATATCAGGCCAAAGCTTTTATTCTAGCTGTCGGCTCTACCCCGACCTATGACGCTGAATGGAAACAGCAGCTCGGTGAACGACTCATTACCTCAGATCAAATCTTTGAACTAGATATCATCCCTGAATCTTTGGCCGTGATTGGCAGTGGCGTCATTGCACTGGAGCTTGCTCAAGCCATGCAACGGTTGGGCTGTGATACGACAATATTCGCACGAAGCCGTCGTGTTGGCGCCCTGACCAGTCCTGATCTGCAACAACTCGCCCAAGAACTTCTCAGCAATGAATTAAAGATTAAGTTTGAAGTCTTACCACAAAACGTGGAAAAGGTAGGCAATCAGGTCAAGCTTGAGTTTAGCGAGCAAGGTCAAACGCAGCACCTTATGGTTGATTATGTACTGGTGGCCACCGGCCGTCGTAGTCATTTAGATTCGCTGAATCTACAACAGATTGACTCTCAGTTCGGTAATTTTAAAGAGCTACCGATTGATCCACAAACCAAACAGCTAGGCAATTATCCAATTTTTGTGGTTGGTGATGCACATACCTCTACCCCCATTCAGTATGAAGCAGCCCATGAAGGCCGAGGTGCAGTACATAATTGCCTTAATTATCCAAAGCTCAAGAATTTAAAAGACTTAACACCGCTGAGTATTGTGTTTAGTCAACCGGAAATGGCAATTGCTGGCCAAAGCTATAAACAGCTTAAAAACAAGAACATCGACTTTGTGATTGGAAAAGTGTCTTATGAGCGCCAAGGTCGGGCGATGGTTCTGGCTAAAAATAAGGGTGCTGTTGAAATTTATATTGATAAACGTACACGCCAATTATTAGGTGCAGAACTCTTTGTAAAATCTGCCGAACATTTTGCCCATACTTTTGCTTGGCTGATTGATGAAGGGGTAACGTTAGATGAACTTCTTGCTAAGCCTTTCTATCATCCGACGCTTGAAGAAGGTTTAAGAACGGCTTTAAAACATGCTCGCCGACAGTTGAGAAATCAAGAGGAAGGTTAATCTTCTCTATTTTTCTCATTTCACTGTCATTTTTGATTCTACTTATCTTTATTTCCCACACAAATTTTCTGCATAAAAAAATCCCCCTAGCTTTTAGCTAGGGGGATTTTGAATTAATGAGCTGGCGATGACTTACTCTCACATGGGTAACCCCACACTACCATCAGCGCTAAGAGGTTTCACTTCTGAGTTCGGGAAGGGATCAGGTGGTTCACTCTTGCT
>NZ_VOXR01000053.1:0-15301 GCF_013420645.1 Acinetobacter sp. C15 | reverse complement strand
CAAGCAGACGTGCACAGAAAACAGCAATTCAACAGCGAAATCTAAATCCTGTGCTTGACTTGGAAATGTCCATATAGGACATTTCTATTTGGTTATTAGGTAGGACATTTCTACTTTGGAATAACAAAAAAAACCACCCTATCTTTCGACAGGGTGGGTGAAGCGGAGCTTGTTAAAAACAGTTGTTTAAGCAGACTGCTGTTCAGCCTGAATTGCAGTTAGAGCAATGGTAAACACAATATCATCGACCAATGCACCGCGTGACAGGTCATTTACCGGCTTGTTCAAACCTTGCAACATTGGGCCAACACTCACCACATTGGCAGAGCGTTGTACTGCTTTATAAGTGGTATTACCCGTGTTCAGATCAGGGAAAATAAACACATTGGCACGACCAGCCACCTGAGAGTTTGGCGCTTTAGAACGACCAACGCTTTCAACCGATGCAGCATCGTATTGCAGCGGGCCATCAATCAGCAGGTCTGGACGGCGCTGTCTGGCAATTTCAGTCGCTTGCGCTACTTTTTCTACATCGGCACCGGCACCTGAAGTTCCGGTTGAGTAAGAGATCATGGCAATACGCGGGTCAATACCAAAGGCTTTGGCCGAGTCAGCAGATTGAATGGCAATTTCAGCCAGTTGTTCTGCATCCGGGTCCGGGTTAATCGCACAGTCACCATACACATAAACTTCATCTGGCAGCAGCATAAAGAACACTGAAGATACCAGTGAATATTCAGGTGCAGTTTTAATCAGCTGGAAGGCCGGACGTACGGTATTGGCCGTGGTATGTACTGCACCTGAAACTAAGCCATCAACCTGATCCAGTGCCAGCATCATGGTACCTAAAACCACCGTATCCTGAAGCTGTTCGCGTGCCTGTAATTCGTTAAGTTTGCCTTTACGCAGCTCAACCATTTTCTCGACATAGTTTTCGCGAATCAGATCCGGATCAATAATTTCTAAGTCATGCGGCAATTCAATACCACGGGCTTTGGCCACTTCAACTACGGCTTCAGGTTTGGCCAGCAAGATACAGTGCGCAATACCACGCGATTGGCAGATGGCCGCAGCCTGAACTGTACGTGGCTCATCACCTTCAGGTAAAACAATGCGTTTTTTCGCTGCAATTGATTTTTGTACAAGCTCATGACGGAAGGCAGAAGGCGATAAACGTGGGCTATGCGCACCGCTAATCAGCGAGTTTAACCATTGCGGATCAATATGGCTGGATACAAAACGGGTCACCTGTTCGGCGCGTTCAATATCATCGACCGGAATTTCGTTACCGAAAGTCGAGAGCTGTTGCACCGTTTCAAAGGTGGTTAAAGGGGTATGTAATACTGGCAAACCTTGCTTGATGGCAGTTTGACAGAAATTTAAGGCCTGCTCATTCGGTTGATGCTGCTCGGTTAAGACTAAGCCTGCTAAAGGAATACCGTTGCTGTTGGCCAGGCTGCTGGCTAGAAGCACATCGGTACGGTCAGCTGCGGTAATAATCAGTTCGCCGGCCACAAATTTGTGCAGTTCATGCTCGATATTCGAAGTAATCAGGCTGCTGTGTAAAACACGACGTGTATTGGCTTCGCCTTCATGAATCCACTGGGCAGAAATATGCGCTGCCAGATCAGACAGGCGCGGCACACTCAGGGTGTTACTAAATGGCACCAGACCAATCACTGGCAGTTTTTCTGTGCCAATGTAGCTATAAGTTTGCTGAATACTGGCCACAAACTTGCTGGTGTCTGACAGTAAGCGCAGGTTTGGATCAATCGTCACAGGAATTTGCGCAGAATCTTCTGGCAAACCTTTGGTCCGCATAAACAGCACACCGCGTAAACGGTTCGATTCTGCACCACCGAAGTTACGAATCTGGTGTTCAATTCGTTCAGCAGAACGAAGCGGATTGTTGATGTCGGCACCGCTAACAATCACTACCTGTGCATCTAGGGCTTGAGCCAGCAGGGCATTCAGGTCATCTGCGAAGCTGTCACGGAAATTCGGTAACAGACCTTCGACAATAATCAGGTCATGCTGTTTGGCCACTTCACGGTGTAAGCGAACCGCTTCTTCCAGTAATTCATCTTGCTGGTCATGGCTCAGTTGATGCACCACCTGTGCATAAGGAATGGGTTGAACCGTTTTGGTTTTAGAGACATGCTCAAACAGCGCTGTCGTCCGTTCGTTTTCAGGCTGTAATTCTTGAGAGAAAGGTTTGACGAAACCGGGTTTAATGCCCTGACATTCCAAAGCATACACCAGACCTAAACATGCAGATGTTAGACCAACACCTTCTCCAGTCGGGACAAGTAGAATTGTTTTCATAAGGTATTATTCAAATCAGCCAAAAGTAAACAGGGTAAAACAACGATTGCTTAAGCAATCGCAGTTTCTAATTCAGACTTTTTTGCCGGAGTTGCTCCCAACTCAGACTCCACCACCGCGCTGGTTTCTTTGGCAATACGGCCTTCTTCATCGGTTGGAACCACCCAGATTTGAGGACCAGTACCGTTATCGATACGACCTTCGGTGCCACGTTTCAGGCTGTCATTCTTCTCTTTGCTAAAGTTAAAGCCGAAGTGTGGTAAGTAAGACAGAGTTTTTTCACGGATATAAGCCGAGTTTTCACCAATACCACCTGTGAAGAACAGGCCATCTAGACGCGGTAAGCCACAGCTTAATGCTGCTAAAGATTTCGCTAAACGGTAGCAGAACACTTCAATGGCCAGAGCTGCATCTTCATTGCCTTGTTCAGAGGCTTCAATCAGGGTGCGCATATCGTTAGAGAGGCCAGATAAACCGAGTAGACCGCTTTGGCTGTTCAGCATCTTGTCAATTTTGTAGATATCCCAACCCAAGTTGCTGGCCAGGAAAGTGTGTAAAGATGGATCTACATCACCACTACGGGTACCCATCACCAGACCTTCAAGTGGGGTAAGGCCCATAGACGTATCTACACTTTCACCGTTCCAGATGGCACAGGTCGAGCTACCATTGCCGAGGTGCGCTGTTAACCAGCCGCCTTGTTTCAGGCTGCCGGCCAGTTCTGAACCACGTTCAGAAACATAGGCATGGCTGGTGCCGTGGAAGCCGTAACGACGTACGTTATGATCGGTGTACAGGAATTTTGGCACGGCATAACGATAAGCGTGCGCAGGCATGGTCTGGTGGAATGCGGTATCAAATACAGCAACCTGAGGTAATTCAGGGAATAAACGCATGGTCGCTTCAATGCCTACCAGGTGCGCCGGGTTATGTAACGGTGCCAGTGGGGTTGCTTCACGAATGCGTTGAATAATTTCTGGGGTTAAGCGCTCGGCTTTGGTCAAGCTGCCGCCATGTACCACACGGTGGCCAATCGCTTGAGGATTGTATTGTGATAAGCGCGATAAAATGGTTTCTAAGGCTTTTTCATGATCTGCATGCGGAATAGAAAGTTCGAGCGGTTCACCTCCGACAGTGATCCCTTTAATACGTGCCTCGGCAGATCCTAAATTTTCAGCCAAACCAAAAATACGGTCTTCGCGACGTTCAGAAACAAGCGCGTATTTAATTGAAGAAGATCCGCAGTTAATTACTAATACAGTTGTAGACACGTTGTTTTACCCGAATTCTAATTGAAATATTTGTATCCCGTATTGATCTGCACCTGTTCCAACACGGTGCAATCTTGATCAATAACTAATTTTTATCATGGGATGGGTATCGCTTCTAGATAGACTTTAGGAGATTAGACTTAAGCACTATCGACCCTTTTGGGAATAATAACTAAAATTTATCGGTTGATAGATTTCATTTATTAATAAAATAGTAGTCATGTCCAGTCGCGTTGTTCTTCTGTTTACCATAACACGCCTTGAATCAAAGCATCTGACAGAACTGTTTGAAAATATTTCTTATTCCTTCATATTTAAGGTTTCTGATACTTCATTTCCGACCAGCGCACAATCACATAGGCAAATAGCGCCACCATAAAAAATACCAGCATCATCCAGGCCAAGCCTTGCAGGGTTTCAATTAAGGTGCGGTAAATTTCCAGAAACCAGCGTTCCTGCGTCAGTTCAATAATAATTTTCTGGTCGTTTTCGCTATAGGTGAGCGGGGTAATGTATTTTTCCATGTCATAAATCCGGATTCCGGAGGATGTCCCAACCACCATACCGGCAAATTTGGTATATCTGGCCCAGGCTTCATGAATCGGATCATGAATAATACGCGCCAGAATACGGTTAATGGAACTGGAAAAAATACGCATCACCACAAATGACACCAGCAGTGCCAGAACAAATGTGGTCACAATTAAATAATAGAACATTGTCCACCTCTTATTCTCATTCTTAAGACAGTGTACGGTGGAATAGACAGGGAAAACAGCAGAAAAATGTTCAGCCTCCGCAAAGGCTGAACATTCATATCTTTAGAAAAGTGAGTTATTGGCGAATCTGGCCATCTCCAAACACCACCCATTTTTGCGAGGTCAGACCTTCAAGACCGACCGGACCGCGGGTGTGGATTTTATCGGTAGAAATACCAATTTCCGCCCCTAAACCATATTCAAAGCCATCGGCAAAGCGGGTAGAGGCGTTAATCATCACTGAACTGGAATCAACACGGGCCAGGAACTGACGTGCCAGACTGAAGTTTTCAGTAATAATGGCATCGGTATGATGCGAGCCATATTTATTGATATGGGTAATCGCTTCATCCAGACCCGATATCACTTTAATGGCCAGAACCGGACCAAGATATTCAGTATACCAGTCGTCTTCGGTAGCCGTTTGAACGCTGTCGCCTAAAATACGCTGGGTTTCGGCGCAGCCACGGAGCTCGACCTGTTTTTCCGCATACAGCTCGGCAATACGCGGTAAAAACTCATCTGCAATGGCTTCATCCACCAACAGAGTTTCCATGGCATTACAGACGCCATAACGATGAGTTTTGGCATTCAGGGCAATCGGCAGGGCTTTTTGCAAGTCGGCCTGTGCTTCGACAAAGACATGACAGTTACCATCCAGATGTTTAATTACCGGAATACGGGCTTCATTGGTGATGCGCTCGATTAAGCCTTTGCCGCCACGTGGCACAATCACATCGACATATTCCGACATGGTAATTAACTGGCCTACAGCGGCACGATCCGGCGTATTGATGACCTGTACCGCCGTTTCTGGCAAGCCTGCGGTTTTCAGACCGTGCTGAATGGCTTCGGCAATGGCTTTATTCGATTCCAGCGCTTCTGAACCACCACGTAAAATAATGGCATTGCCTGATTTTAGCGCCAGCGAAGCTGCTTCTAAGGTCACGTTCGGACGGGATTCGTAAATCATGCCGACGACGCCCAAAGGTACTCTCATTTTGCCAATCTGGATGCCCGACGGACGATAGGCCATATCGGTAATTTCACCAATTGGGTCAAGCAGGCCAATTACATCTTTCAGGCCCTGTAACATGCCTTTAAAGCGCGGGGGAGTCAGTTCTAAGCGATCAAGCAGGGCGCTATCCAGATTGTTGTTGCGACCTTTGGTCATATCAATCTGGTTGGCAGCTAAAATTGCTGTTTCACTGTTTTCAAGCGCAGTGTAAATAGCAGATAAAGCATGGTTTTTTGTTTGGGTAGAAGCACTTGCCAGAACTGCGGAAGCTTGGCGCGCTTGTTGTCCTACCGTTTGCATATATTGTTCAATAGACTCGTGCATAGCGGTTTGATCACTTAGAAATTTCTCCTCGATATTAACAGTCTAGGTCGGGACAATGAAGCAGTTTGATGGAATTTTCCGCAGGAAAGCCGGAAAAGCGCTAAACATTTTGAAATTGTTTCCTGTTTAAAAGCAGACAAGTGGTTGCAGAAGAGGTTGCGTGTCAAAACGACACCTGTATAGAATGAAACACGATGGACATTGAAGTCATACAAATAACAATGAAAGAGCAGGATGCGATTTTTGCTCAATTTTAGAAATCATCTCTTGCACAATAAAAATAAGCGCGAGAATGGAGGAAAGGAATATGAATTCCATTATCCAAATGGACTCGGAAGTCGGGCAGTCAAGTGCTCACTTTGGTTTTTTTGATCTTTACGATAAGCACAGTTTCAAACAGCCAGCGCGTACAACCTGGATTGACGGTTGGAAGATTGAATACATGGCGATTGCTCGCCCAGACACCTTGCACATGACGCCGATGGTGATTATCGGGGGCGCTTTTCAGAATTTTAACTCCTATAAATACTGTGTTGAACAACTGTTTGATGCCGGCCCGATTATTCTGATTGACTTACCTTCCATGGGCGCCAACCAGCAAATCAGCAATGTCGATACTGGCATATCTGCCGGTACGCTGGAGCTGGAAGATCTGGCAGCCATGCTCGGCCGCTGGCTGGATATCGTTGGCTTGAGTCAGGTCACGGTATTGGGCATGTCCCTTGGTTCGGTGGTGGCATCTTGCCTGGCGCATCAGCGTCCGGAACTGATAGACCGCATGATTCTGATGGGTGTCATGCAAAAGACCCGGAAAAGCTGGCGTATGCTGCTGGAAGAATCGCTGCATTTAATGAAAGAGCAGCGTATGGATGAGTTTGGTCAGGCGGTGATTTTATATCTGGTCAATCATGCCAAGCTGGAAGCGACCCGCATGTCGCCAACCGCCAAGCGGCTGTTCTTCCGGCAGATGGCCGAGTTCACCGCCACCGAGCAGGAACGCTATGATATTAATTGTAATCGTCTGCTGCGCCTGACTCACGTTCCTATTCCGCAGTGCAAGGTGCTGGTGGCCTGTGGCCAGTATGACAGTTTTACCTTGCCACATGAAAATGCCAATTTTGCCCTGCAATGTCCGGACATGGAGTTTGCCATGATTGCCAATGCTGATCATGTGCCGCAGTTGCAGCGCCGTAAAGAAACCATGCGCCTGTTTGCCACCTTTTTAAGAGATGAGCCGATTCAGTCGTTAGAAGGTATTATCCCCATGACCCGTGCCCAGCTCTTGACCATGGAGCGCCGTGGAGAAGAACGCATTGCTGTACAACAGCCATTTAGTCAGTTAACGCACCGTCATTCCGATTTAAGTTTTGCCACGGAAATTGTCGATCTGAACTTTTTTGGCGTATTGCTACGTTTTGAAGACGGAGAGGCAGAACGGGCCGCGCAGTATGAGCGTGATTTAGCCCTGACATTAGAAGATGAAGAGGGTAGTTTCCAGATTGAGTGCCTGATTTTTGAAGTGCAGGATCAGCAGATTCGCGCTTTATTAAAACATGGCAGCTTTGATATTGCCGAGCGTTTGCTGCGTTATATCCAGCGTCAAAAAGGTTGTCTGGCAGCAATTGCCTAAATTGAGGTGTCTAAAAATAAAACAGCGCAAAGGCGCTGTTTTTTTTATGGGCTGATGAGGCTCAGAACTCTCTTTTAGGCACTGGGCTGTTTATGGCAGGCGTGCAGCACCCAGACAATATCACCCAAATGTTCTTCAGGGGCGGGCAGGTCCGGAGTGTGGAAATAGTGCTGCGGCTGCAGAATATCGACCCGCTCAAAACCGCTGGCTTTAACAAAGTCACGGACTTCACCCGGACTTTGAAAATGAAAACTAAAGGCGCTGCGAGACATGACTTTCAGTAATTTACTGCTGGTCCACATAAAGCTGGCCAGTTTGTTTTTCACCGGTTCAGGATAAATATCACTCAAGTAATGCAGTTCCTGAAAATGTTGTCCATATTGATAAATCCCATGCAGTAGTTTGCTGAGCATCGGCTTGTCGAAATAATTGATTAAGCCTTCACTAATAATCACCAGCGGTTGCTGTGGGTCAAAATGCTGAAAAATCTGGGCAAATTCTTCACTGAAAATATCGGCACTCAAGACTTCTGGCGCCTGCTGGTCCAGCTGTTGCAAGGCGGTGGTTTTCACCTTGGCCATATCCGGTAAATCCAGTTCGCGGTAATTCAGCTCCGGGTATTTCTGGCGGAAATTCCAGCTCCGCGGGGACAGGCCACAGGCAATTTCCAGCACCTGGGTGCGAGGATTGCGGGCAATCAGCTCGGTCAGTTGCTGGTCAATAATGGTGTGGCGTTCTTTCAGGGTGGTGCGCATACTGCCACCGACATATTTTTCGGCCCAGCTTTCCAGCGGATGGACCAATTTGGCCAGAAACTTGCCTTTTGAAGTAGCAAATACCGGATGCGAGATGCCCATTTGAAACCAGATATAGCCGGTATAGTGGGCAGTAAAGGATATATGGCGATGTTCGGAAAGCGGTTGGCTCATGCAAGGTCCTCTATTCTTTTTATTTATTCGGGGTGGATTTATGTATTTGCATCATAAAGAAAAAGGAACAGCTTGTCCTGTTCCTTTGTCGGTATTACTGGCCGCTGTCTTTAAAGCGGATAATACGGTCGCGTACTGCTTGCCATTCCGGGCCGAGCTCGAGTACATCACCGATCTGAATTTCTGGAATCTGGCCACGCATACGGGCTAAACGGGCCTGATTTGGTAACGGTAAATCCTGAATGCCGTCCAGTGCCAGACAGGCGGCGGCACGGTCATTACAGACCAGTCCCATATCACAACCGGCGTTTAAGGCCGCTTGAATGCGGGCATCGGCACCACCTGCCACACAGGCGGCCTGCATGCTTAAATCATCCGAGAACAGCACGCCATCAAAATTCAGCTGTTGACGTAGCACGGTCTGAATCCAGTACGGAGAGAAACCGGCCGGGTTCGGATCGACCTGATCATAAATTACATGCGCAGGCATTAGGGCATCCAGTTGGGCTTGCAGCTGGATAAAGCTTTGCATGTCTTTTTGCTGAATCTCTGCATAAGAACGTGAATCAATCGCAGCGGCCACATGCGAATCGGCCTTGACCGAGCCATGACCGGGGAAATGCTTGCCGGTGGTGGCCATACCAGCGCGCTGCATGCCACTTAAGAAGGCGCGTGCCAGCACAATAATATCGTCCATATTGCGGGCAAAACTGCGGTCGCCAATGACATCGCTGATGTCATTTAAATCCAGCACCGGGGCAAAACTGAAATCAATACCGACCGCTAATACTTCGGTGGCCATCAGCCAGCCGCACTGTTCAGCCAGCTCGACCGCCAGTTCCGGCTGCTGCTGATACAGCTCGCCAAAACGGCCCATGGCCGGCAGTAGGGTGAAACCCTGTTTTAAACGCTGCACCCGGCCGCCTTCCTGATCGACTGCAATTAAAATATCCGGACGTACCTGACGCATATGATCGGTCAGGGCGCGTACCTGCCGCGGTGATTCGATATTTCGACCAAATAAAATGACGCCACCGACTTGCGGAGCTTGTAAGAGTTGAATATCTTCTTGAGTAAGTGCTGTGCCAGCGATGTCGAGTATCAATGCGCCAATCATATCGGTTCCGGATTCAAATTTTTATCGAAAAACAATACCTGAATTCTGCAATGATTTGCTACATTTTGTCAGCACAGAATATGATAAAACTACACGACATAAACAGATTAAGTTGTTTAAGATTTTGAATCTGCTTGATTCGTCGCTAAGCAACCTTGTACTACTGGTCGAAAACCAAGGAAATACACATTATTTATGAAACTTCAAACGATAGCTTGTGCAGTTGCCGTGGCAACTGGGGGATTCTTCTTTAGTCACGCAATCAACGAAGCCATTGCTGCCAATAATACTGCTGCTGTTTCCAATACCATTGTTCCAACCCGGGAACAGGCCTTGGTGTCACGCCAGTTAGCGACCTTGGTTGACCGTCAGCATTACCTGAACCAGCGTTTAGACAGCAACACCTCCAATCGCATTTTTGATTTCTATATTGACAGTCTGGACCCGGAGCACACCTTGTTCCTGGCCAATGAAGTCGAACAGTACAAGAAAAAATATGGCGCCAATTTTGGGGCCGCCTTAAAAGCCGGTGATTTATCGGGCCCGTATCAGATTCATGCGCACTATCGTGAACGCATGCAGGCCTTTTATCAGTTTATGCTGGCCGAGCTGAAAAAACCGCAGAATTTAAAACAGCCGAATGTCACCATTGAGCTGGACCGTGAAAAAGCACCGTTCTTTAAGACTCAGGCCGAGCAGCGAGCCCACTGGCAAAAAATGCTAGTGTCCCAGCTGATTAACCTGACTATCAGCAAAGAAGAAGAGCAGGCCAAACAAAAAGCCCTCAAGGAAAATCCAGAACTGGCCAATGGGCAAGATTTATCCGGCCCGGAAGATATGACGCCGGTGGAAACCCTGACCAAGCGTTATACTCGTCAGCTGGAACGCATGAGCCGTCTGAAAAGCGACGATGTGCTGGACAAAACCTTAAATGCGATGATGCTGACCTATGATCCGCACAGCAACTATTTCCCGCCTGTTGATGCAATGGAGCTGAACCGTCAGACCACCTTGCAGCTGGAAGGGATTGGGGTGTCGATTCGTCCGGATCGCAGCAATGAAGATTACACCAAGATTGAAACCATTGTTGAAGGCGGACCGGCGAGTAAATCTGGTCAGGTCAAATCTGGCGACCGGATTATTGGTGTCGGTCAGGATGGCGAGAAAATTGTGGATGTGATTGGCTGGCCAAGCAATGAAGTGGTCGGTCTGATTCGCGGTAAACGTGGCACCAAAGTGACCTTGCGTTTACTCGGTCCGGGTGCCTCGATGAGTCAGGCACGTACCGTGACGTTGGTACGTGACATTATTCAGGAAGAAGATGCCGGGGTGCGTAACCGAACCGTGCAAATTCAACGTGATGGCAAAACCTATACCTATGGCGTGATTGAAATTCCATCATTTTATCTGAACTATCGGGCGCGCCGTGCTGGGGTGGAATACCGTTCGGTATCGGAAGACACCAACAATGCCTTGAAAACGCTGGCTGCCAAAAATGTCGACGGGATTATTGTCGATTTACGCAATAACCCGGGCGGCTCACTTGAAGAGGTGGCACGTATGCTGGGTCAGGTGATTAAATCGGGTCCGGTAGTACAAATCCGTGATGGCAATGGCAACGTGAGCGTGTTTGAAGACAATGATGGCGGTGAACAGACCTATGCTGGCCCGCTAGCAGTCCTGATTAACCTGGCCTCGGCTTCTGCCAGCGAGATTTATTCAGCCGCGATTCAGGATTATGAGCGCGGTATTGTGATTGGCAGCACCACCACCGGTAAAGGGACAGCACAGGTACAATTGGACACTCTGGCCTATGGTCAGGCCACGCTTACCCAGCGTAAGTTCTACCGGATTACCGGCGGCAGTACCCAGAACAAAGGGGTGATTCCGGACATTAAACTGGTAGATATCTACAATGAAGAATTTGGTGAGCGTAAGGCCAAGAATGCGCTGAAGTGGGACACCATTGCCACCGCACCATTTAAACGTGAGGGTGTGGTGCAGTCTTATGTGCCGCAACTGGCCAAATCTTCGCAGACCCGGGTCAGTATTGATCCGCAGTTCAAGTATCTGACTGAGCGTAAAAATATTGCCAAACAGGCAGAAGAGCGCAAAACGGCGGTGCTGGATTTAGATCAGCGCCGTGCCGAGCTGATTGAGCTGGAGCGTAAAACCTTAGCCGCTGAAAACGTACGTCGTCAGGCGACCGGTTTGGCGCCGTATCCAAACTGGGAAAGCTATCAGGCCTCACTGGAAGCGCAAGCCGAGTCACGGGCCAAAATGAAAGCCAACCAGCGTCCACCACTGCCGGAAGAAGAAGTCTTTGTGAGCGAAGCGGCCAATGTGTTACTGGATTATAGTCAGTTACAATCAGGCACAGCCAAATAAGACCTTGGATGTGAGAAAAAGGCCGGTAGATGTACTGGCCTTTTTTGATGCTTTTGAGTTGAATAACTCAAGATCCAGATGAGCCGGCAAATCAACATGAAAAATGACGGTTTTCAGGGCGGAAAAACCGTATTTAGGCTTGACCTCAATGCGATAGTATAAGATTCTAGTTTGAGTTTTAATTCCTTGTTTTATTGTTATCTTTTAAAGCGGCAAATTCATGAGTATTTAGCGTTGAGTATAGTAACAACAAAAAAATAACCTATACGGAAGCTTTTTATGGTTCATATTCATTATGACTTTAGCCTGGTGGTAGGTTCAATTGCGGTTGCAATTCTGGCCAGTTATCTGGCTATTTCAACCCAGCAGTTCCTGCTCGGGGGAATCCGCCAGAAATCTGAAAAAGCCATGCTCTTGCTCAGTGGCCTATGCCTTGGCGTTGCTATTTGGGGTATGCATTTTGTTGGGATGCTGGCTTGCCAGTTGCCGGCCAATTACACATTTAATCTGCCGCTAACCATTTTTTCTGGCGTTATTGCCTTTATGGCTTCCACCTTTGCCATCTGGCTGACCACCAAACCCACCCTGCCTTTTGCCCGTCTGATGATTGGGGCGGTGTTAATGGGACTCGGCATTTCCGGCATGCACTATACCGGTATGCTGGGCATGGTCGTAGAGAATCATCGGACCTATTATGATCCGCTACTGGTGGTGTTTTCGGTGCTCATTGCCATTAGTGGTTCCGGCCTGACCTTCTGGCTGGCGTTTCGTTTTAAAAATACCTTGCTTTACCATCGTCACTATAAGGTGATGATTGCCATTATGATGTCGCTGGCCATTGTCGGGATGCATTATACCGGCATGGCCTCGGTGTCTTACTATCCGATTGATACAGAACGTCTGGATGCGATCTATAAAACCGGTAATGGCATCTTGCTGTTTACCGTGATTTTTGTGACCAGTCTGGTGATGGTTGCCGCCTTTAGTGTGGCCGTGCTGGAGCAGCGTCTGGAAGAACGTAACCGTCAGCTGTCGCTGGTTAACCGTGAGCTGGCCAATCAGGCGGTGCAGGACAATCTGACCAAATTACCCAACCGTTTATATCTGGCTGAATATGCGCATTTGCTGTTTAGCGCCCAGCGCATCAATCAGCAGAATGTCGCGTTTTTATATATTGATCTGGACCGTTTTAAGGCGGTGAATGATGTATTTGGCCATCATGTTGGTGATCAGTTGCTGATTCAGCTGACCACGCGACTGCATCAGCAGCTGAAATCGCAGGAAAAATTATTAAGAATCGGCGGTGATGAATTCTTGCTGGTGCTGGAGCAGGCCACGGTTGAGGATGCGATTCAGGCGGCAGAAAATGTGCTGCACAGTGTACAGGACAGTTTCCTGATTGCCGGCAAGAGTATTAATATTTCGGCCAGTATTGGTATTGCCATGTACCCGGAGCACGGCAACAACCTGCAAGATGTACTGATGAATGCCGATGCCGCCATGCTGACTTCAAAATATCAGGGCCGTAACACCTATTCGGTGTTTAATTACAGCATTGACCAGCAGGAAACCAAAAGCCAGACCAAGCTGTTAAATGATTTATATAAAGCTGTCGATGAACAGCAGTTTATTCTGTTTTACCAGCCCAAATTTACCACCAGCACCCAGCAGATTTGTGGCGTTGAAGCATTAATTCGCTGGATGCATCCGGTGCATGGTCTGCTGACCCCGAATATGTTTATTAAAGGTGCGGAGAAGTCCGGCCTGATTATCCAGATGGGCTATTGGGCCCTCGAGCAGGCCTGCAAACAGATTCAGCAATGGGAACAGCAGGGACTGAACCTGTTTCCATTGGCAGTCAATCTGTCGGCGGTACAGTTCGAACATAAACATCTGTTTAGCACCTTGGAAACCTTATTCCGCCGTTATGCGATTGACCCGAGTCATCTCATGATTGAAATTACCGAAACCACTGCCATGCATCATGTGGAATCGAGTATTCGTAGTTTTAGGCGCTTAAGAGAAATGGGCGTGAAACTGGCGATTGATGATTTTGGCACGGGCCATTCCAGTTTCCTGTATTTAAAAGACCTGCCGGTGGATGAGCTGAAAATTGACCGCGCATTTATTAAAGACCTGTATCGCGATTCCAAAGAAGAAATGATTCTGGAAAGTATTATCCAGCTGGCGACCAAACTGGGATTGACGGTTACCGCAGAAGGGGTAGAAACGCCATTACAGGCCGAAATTCTGGCGCGTTTAGGTTGTCAGCAATTACAAGGCTATTTGCTGTCGATGCCGGTTGAGGTTGAGCGTTTGGAAGACTTGCCGCAAGTACAAAATGAAATTATCGGGTCTGATTAAGGTACTGTTTTTAGATAGCCAGATATTTCAAAAATCACGGTCGATGGTGCAAGAAAAAATGGTTTGAAAATGGATGCCAGATGACATCCATTTACCCCACATATTAAAAACGATAACGAAGTGCGAGCTGCGCATTCAGTGGGTCGCCCATCATATTGGAATCGTTCCCCTCACCATGTCCTGAGACAAAATAATCACGGTCAAACAGGTTATTCAGATTTAGTGTTACATCATACTGCGCGGTCTGATAACCCAGCGCGGCATTGAAAACCGCATAGCCCGGCAAGACATTTTTATTGTCCGGTGCACTGAAGCGGGAGGATTCGGCCCGGCCACCCACCGCTGCAAACCAGTGCTCATCCAGTTGATACTTTAACCAGAGATTGGCGCTGTTTTTGGGTGTTAACGCGGCCTGTTTGCCGGCCAGACCGATGGTCGATTTTTCAATTTTTCCATCCATATAAGCATAACCCGCCAACAGGGATAGCTGATCGCTGAGCTGACCGGTCAAGGACACTTCAACGCCTTGCGTGCTTTGTTCCCCGGCCAGCATGGCCAGCGGTGGATTGCTGTCTGGAATTTTATTTTGGATATTGCTCTGTGTCATTTCAAACACGGCTAGGGTCATATTCAACCGATCATTGATGTCCCATTTGGTCCCGACTTCCAGGTTTCTGGTTTTGGTCGGTTTCAGGTCGGCACTGTTGCTATAAAACACGAGTGAATCTGCAAGTGGCTGGAAGGACTGATTATAGGCGGCATATAAGGATAAATTTTTGGTCGGTTGATAGACCACGCCCAGGCGAGGGGAGAGGGTCTGGTCATTGCGCTGGATGCTGCTGTTATTTTTCTGATCCTGCCTGTATTGGGAAAGATGATCATAACGTACCCCGGCCAAAACCTTGAGCTGTTCATTCAGGCTGATCAGGTCTTGTACATAGACAGCATAATTTTCAAATTTGCTGGCGGTATTGACTCTTGGAGTGGCAGAGGTATCGACCGGTGACCAGTGCGGCAAGACCGGATCATATAAATCGGTCGTGGCTTTTGACCGTTATTTAAAACCTACTCAAACCTACTCAATGTGGGTTTGATGTTTAATTCCTACTTCACCATCAAGAACCTAAAGCATTTGCTTTAGGGATTACCTCAATTCCATAGGCTGTCACGGTGTAAC
>NZ_VOXR01000052.1:0-15655 GCF_013420645.1 Acinetobacter sp. C15 | reverse complement strand
TTGTGGACACATTGACAATGCAGATCACAATGCATCAGTTGTTATTAAGAACAGGGCGATTAATTTAATTTTAGACAGTGGAACGCTGTTGGATGACAATCATTTGTCATCTAGTGGGCGCAGAGGTATTCGTAAGACGACTAAGGGTGTTAAAGCCCTTTTTCGCAGTACCAATGAAGCGTCAAAAGAGATGTGTGCAACTTAGGTTGCACTACGGAAACTCGGTTGCTTTAGCTCCGAGTAGTTCATGCTGCTGCACCCGTACTATCCGGCAATTGTTCGCTGGTAGCGGGTAATGGTTGATCTGAAAATACTGCCCCGTGCTGACTGAACGCACCTTGACCCACTCGCCGCGCAGCACTATACGCTGCCCGGCTTTAACACGGCGCAGGCGCTGAGCAATCTGTTCGCTGGCAGCAATGGCGCTGATATTGAGCGTGTTGGCAATCACCTGTTGTGCTGCAAGCGGGCTAGTGGACGCCACCTGAAACTGATAGCAGCGCTGGGTCTGTTCAAAATCGACCGTTTGGGCCTGCTCTGATGAACTAAACACGTCTTTGGCCAGCAGCAGATCAATATTGCTGACATAGGCCAAATCATTAAAATGTCCCACCACCGGTGCAGCCGGATGAATCACCCGCCGGTCCGGACTGTAGTAGCGTTTTGCCACGACCTGATACTGCCCGGAAAAATCCCCTTCAGTTTCCAGCGCAAAGTTCTTTAACACCCCCGACTGCTGTAGATGCGGGATGGCACGAAAATATTCCGACCACAGCCAGATCATCAGAGCCAGTCCCGTCAGGCTGAGCAGTATTTTATTCACAAGAAAGTTCAGTCATCAAAAAAGGTTAATCCTCAAAATCAATACGGATGGTTTCAAAGCGCAGTCGCCCTTGCTGAATGGCTTCGGCAATGGCCTGCTGGCCTTTGGTCAGGCGCGCGCCGCCACTTTTAATATCAATTAACACCACCTGAATATCCTCAGCCCGGCCATCGCCATCCCGAAAGTCGGTATAGCCATCAAACACAATATAATCGACCGGATCGCCCAGAAATTTGGCATCGCTGGGCAAGTATTCAAATTGCGGCATAATCGGTGCCATCTGCTCGGCCATTTTCCCTTTGAGCACCGCGCGGCTGGTATTGACGCTGCGCTTTTGGGCCTGCGCCAGTGCCTGCTGATGTTCCAGCTCCAGCTCGGCAATATACTGTTCATATTCGGCCTTAATCCGGCCATTGCGGCTATGACTTAAAATGATGGTGGTCAGCACCACTCCTATTGCAGCGCCTATAAGCATTGCCATCCATATCGACATGGGGTTTTCCTGATTTTTTAAAATTTGCAAGCAGCGCTACGACTTTTGTCAACGGTCATCTCCAGCACATCAAACAATGATATGCTAGGGATGAGCAGAATAAAATCTTTAGTAGGGTCATGAAAACAATATTAGTCGCCAATCAAAAAGGTGGATGTGGAAAAACCATTACCGCCATCAGTTTAGCTTCCGCCTTAGCCCAAAAAGGATATAAAGTTGCCCTGGCCGATGCCGATAACCAGAAATCTGCACGACAATGGTTAAAACAGCGTCCAGAAAGCGCCGCTCCCATTCAGAGTCTGGACTGGCGTCATGAAAAATCGGTCGGTGATGCGCCTAAAAATATCGAATACCTGATTATTGATGCGCCGGGGGCATTATCTGGTGATCAGGCCGAGCAGCTGATTAGTGAAGCGCATGCGATTATTACCCCGCTGCAGCCTTCCTTCTTCGATATTGATTCAACCCGCCGCTTTTTAAAGCATTTGCAGGAAATTAAACGGATTCGTAAAGGCAAGGTTCAGATTTTACTGCTGGCCAACCGGGTCAAGGCCAACAGTGCCAGCTCCAAAGAAATTCGTGATTTCTTTGAAAAAATTGAACAGGAACCGGTGGCCTGGATTTCTGAACGTGCTGCCTATGGTCAACTGGCGATGCAGGGCTTAAGCGTATTTGATAAAACCCAGAAAAATTACCTGACCATTCAAAATCAGTGGCAACCTGTCCTGAATGCGATTATTGATGATCCGGCCCAATGGTTCTAAGCGCCTAAGCGATTAAACGGCTTTTGCCTTTCCACTCCCGCTTCAATATTTAACAGAACTTACGCAGCGTTCATTTGCGAGCGCTGGGTTTTCAGTTAATATGCTTCAAGACCTTAGGAATGAGCCAGTGAACTCAGTGCAACAATACGCGCCCACTTTACAAAAAGTCTTGCTATTTGGACTATTTTTTGTCCTGATTTTTTTGAGCTTTCATGTCCTCAAATACTTTATTGTTCCTGTAGTTTGGGCCACTATTATTGCCTATATGACCTGGCCGCTGTATCAGTCGGTACAGCGTATGTGCGGTCCACGGCCGACCTTAAGCGCCACAATTATGATGATTCTGGTGACGCTGGTGGTCGGTATTCCATTGACCTTTGCCATTTTTATCTTGCAGCATGAAGGTCGTAACCTGTATTACGAATTACAGAAACAGGTCTTTTCCGGACATTTGAATGTACCGGACTTTATCCGTGATCTGCCCTTTGTCGGTAAAGAAATTAGCCGTTCCTTACGTGAAATTAATGAAGATCCGAACAGTATCATTAATTCGATTTCGGTCTGGATTCAGGGTCATCTGAATTATGGCCGTTTCCTGCTCAGTGAAATTAGCCGCAATTTAATTAAGCTTGGCTTTGCCATGCTGTCGCTGTTCTTCTTCTATCGCGATGGCCAGACCATTTTAAATCAGGTCAGTAAAGCGCTGGAAATGGTAATCGGACCACGTGTACACCATTATTTAGATACCATTTCTGAAACCACCCGTGCGGTGGTTTACGGGGTTGGCTTGACTGCAATTGCCCAGGCACTTTTGGCCGGGGTCAGCTACTTTGTGGCCGGGGTGCCGAACCCGATGGTGTTGACTATTGTCACCTTCCTGTTTGCCCTGATTCCGTTTGGCCCGCCGCTGGCCTATGGCTCGGTGGCACTGTGGCTGTTCTCTCAAGGACAAACCATTGAAGCAATTGGCGTAATGGCCTGGGGCGTGTGTGTGGTCAGTACCGCAGATAACGTGATTCGTCCGCTGGTGATTTCCGGCGCCACCCAGATTCCATTCCTGCTGATCATGTTCGGGGTTCTGGGCGGTATTGCCAGCTTTGGTCTGATTGGGCTGTTTATTGGTCCGGTGATTCTGGCGGTCTTGCTGGCAATCTGGCGTGAATGGCTGCATGAAACCAATGAAGCCGAAGCTATGATGATGCCAAAAACCACCATGGCCTATGACCTGCCCGATGATCAGGGACCAACTGCACCAAAAGGCTAAATTTCATTAAGAAACTTATACACGCCTGTACGCAAACTGCATTGTGTTGCCTCCTGAGCCTTGTTTGAATGAAGCCACATATTCGAATAAGACAGGATGCAAACCATGACCCCACTTTTTAAACTCGGTGCTTTATATGCATTTACCGCGCTGGTCGGAGTCGGCTGTACCACCACGCCCGATACCGTGATTGGCGCCAGTAAAAACGTTGCCGTTAATGCTGTCTCTGCCCAAGGCATTGGCGCCCAGCTCGGTGAAGTCCAACTGACCGATAGTGCTGCGGGTCTGGTCATCCGTACCAATCTGACCCAGTTACCGCCGGGTCCACATGGTTTCCATATTCATGAAAATGGTTCCTGCGCACCAGCAGAGAAAGATGGCAAAATGCAGGCTGCACTGGCCGCAGGTGGCCACTTTAACCCGAATCAGGCCCCCAACCATGGCAATCCATTAAGCGGCCATCTTGGTGATTTACCGGTCCTGAATGTGGCAGCCGATGGCACGGCACGTGTCACCCTACTGGCCCCGCGTCTGAAATTACAGGATGTACAAGGTCTGGCGCTCATGATTCATGCCGGTGGCGATAACTATGCCGATACGCCAAAACCGTTAGGCGGTGGCGGTGACCGGATTGCCTGTGGTGTGATCTAAACCTTGTGCGGATAAATCCCGACTTATCCACAGTTTTCTGATTTTTAAGGCACTTATCCATAGCGGTGAGTGCCTTTTTCTATAGCTAGATTAAATAGCAATCTGAGGCTACACGGTTGATTATCAGGCTTTTATTTCTACATCAACAGCTTAGCTAAAACCAAGCAAGATAGTCTGATTTATATTAAAAAACAAAAACTTAAACCCGGGCTGTGTACTAAAAAGCATGGCCCTCTGCACCAATATTCGCTACACTGCAGCTAGATTTATGGGGAAATTGCAGAGTATGAACATCCAAAGCTTGCGTGTGGTAGGTTTTTTAGAAGGTTTATCTTTTCTGGCCTTGCTGTTTATTGCCATGCCACTGAAATATATATGGGGTAACCCAATTCTGGTGAAATACGTCGGCATGGGCCACGGTGTGCTGTTTATTGCCTTTCTGGTGGTGCTGTTCGTGGTCTGTGAAAAACAGAAATGGTCAATTCAGGTGTTTTTAATGGGCGTGATTGCTTCAATTTTACCGTTTGGCCCGTTTATTTTTGATGCCAAACTGAAGAAAATGGCACAGCCGCAGGTCGAAGTGTAACTCCAGACTCATCGATCCATCAGGCATTCACCAGATTACTATCTGCTGGATGCCTTTGTTTTTTGGCCTTTTAACCACATTATCCTATTGATAAATGCCAGATGATCAGCCCACTTAAAACTGACCGCTTTCAGCACGTTCACGCATAATCTGTTTCAGACTCAACCGCGGATAAGCAAACCACAAGGCTATTAGGGCAAAACAGGACAGGCTATAAGCCCACAGTTCAAAATGGCTGTAGAGCATGCGCACCAGTTCAATCACCACAAAAAAGCTCAGCATCATTAGCACAGAAGCAGTTGCGGCAACCGTCCCTTTCGACACCTCGGACGACATCAGGGCAAAACGGTAAATAATTGAAAAACTGATACCCTCGCCAAAGCTGATTAAAGTCATACCCAGAATCAGACACCAGATCAAATAATCCGGTATGAGCAGACCAAGAATTAACAGCAAGGTACCGACCAACATGAGTGGCAAGCCCATCAGCACAGTCTGTCCCAAAGCAAAACGGTCAATGATTTTCAGCAACAATAAATTCCCGGCAATCAGACCGCCCAACACCGG
The DNA here is from genome assembly GCF_013420645.1 of Acinetobacter sp. C15. Classification (NCBI taxonomy): domain Bacteria; kingdom Pseudomonadati; phylum Pseudomonadota; class Gammaproteobacteria; order Moraxellales; family Moraxellaceae; genus Acinetobacter; species Acinetobacter sp. C15. The sequence goes on along the minus strand of NZ_VOXR01000052.1, from coordinate 10,507 downwards.
AAATTGGGCCAGACCATATTGCAGACTGCTCAGACCGAGCTGTTCCACCAGCATCACCGGCGACAAGGCAATCCATAACATCAGCGGCATGCTTAAGAGCGGCAAGGCAAAGGTCATGGTCAGAAAACGGCGGTTTTTCAGTACCTGTTTAAAATCATCCCAGATATAGCCAATCGGCTGTTTCGGAATACTGAGCTGCTGCTCCGGCATTTTGGCTTTCAGTCCGAGCCAGCTTACAGCCGCCAAAGCTGCAATCCCAATAAAGCCCCAATGCCAGGACACATGCTCGATCATAAAGGCACCCAACACCGGCCCCAGTAGCGGCGCCAGCAGCGACACATTGGCCATGAGTGCCATGACTTTAATTGCATCACGTTCAGCAAAACTTTCCTGAATGGCGGCATAGCCCACTGCGGTAATTACCGACAGGCCAAAGCCCTGCAAAAAGCGCAGCAATAAAAAACTTTCGATGTTCTGGGTCAATAAAATAAGCAGGCAGGTCACCACAAAAAACAGTACCCCACCCAGCAGGACTTTTTTACGGCCTAAACGGTCTGACAAAGGGCCTAAAATGGCCGCGACACAGGCACCGCCGAGCAGATAAAACGACATCGAGGAGGCTGCCCAGGAACTGCTGACGCCAAAATCCTGGGTAATGGCGAGCATGGCCGGCTGTACCAGATCATTGCCGATATAGACGGAAAATTCGAACAGCACCAAAGCCAGCGGAAACATTAAGGTGGCGCGGGAGAGCGTTGTAGTTGGAGTGGTTTGCATAGCGCTCAAAAGCCTGCAAGATTAGCAGGCTGCAATCATAACAATGGGCGCAGTGTAGCAGAGTTTATTTTTAAAATCTGTGACTTTTCTGATGGGGAAATGCTGAACTTCCGGCAGCAACACTTAGCTAAAGCAGCTGAACGAAACCAGTATAAATCCCCGGTTTTAAAAACAGAAAAGCGCAGGGTTTAGCTACGCTTTTCAATCAAAATCATTGAAAGATCCAAGCAGATTAAGGACATAAAGCCTTCTGGAAAGTCTTGGTATTTTTGCCGCGCAGACATTGATAGCTCTTTTCAGTTTTCACTTTTTCCCAGTCGCCATCGACCAGTTTAAAACTGTAAATAGTGCGAATCGAGCGTACCGAATCATCCATTAAACCGGTTTCAGTCACTTTAACCTGGGCCGCAGTCGGTGATTCGACATTATTAAAGAATTGACGCAGCTCGACTGTCGCCAGCTGTTTACGTAAATCCGGACGCTCTTTTAACACCTGTGCCAACGGTGTTTCGGCAGACGGTGTCACTTTAGACACAATATTCTGGGTGGTGGCACATCCTGTAACAGCAATCGCCAGTCCTGCCATTGCAGCGAAACGAAACATAACTCTATCCAAACTGATTCAACACTGTAAAAATGATGCCGGCTTTTTGCGCTTAACACTATGCACAGAATGTAATTTGAACGAGATTGCACATGATAAGTGCCATAAAAAAAGCGCATCCGGAGATGCGCTTTTTCGTTCTATTGGTCTGATTACAGGTCGAATAATTTACCCGGGTTCATAATCCCATTCGGGTCAAAGACCTGTTTCAAGGCTTTCATATATTCGATTTCTTCAGCAGAACGCGAGTATTCCAGATATGGCTTTTTGGTCATGCCAACACCGTGCTCTGCAGAAATTGAACCGTCATATTTTTTCACGGTATCAAACACATACTTGTTCACCACCTGACATTTGGCAAAGAATTCATCTTTGCTTAAATCGGCAGGTTTCAGGATGTTCAGGTGCAGGTTACCGTCACCAATATGACCGAACCAGCAGATTTCAAAGTCCGGATAGTTCTCGGCCACAATCGCATCAATTTCTTTAATGAATGCCGGCACGTGGGTAATCAGCACTGAAATATCGTTTTTGTATGGAATAAACGGCGCAATCGATTCCGAAATATCTTCACGTAAACGCCATAAGCTTTCGACCTGATCCAGGCTTTGGCTGAGTACGCCGTCCAGCACCCAGCCCTGTTCCATACAGTGCTCAAAAATTTCCATTGCCTTGTCCATAATCGGTTCAAATGGCGCTTCAAATTCAAGCAATACATAGAATGGACATTCAGTTTCAAACGGACGCTGTACATGACCATTGGCCAGTACTTTCTGCATTGCCAGTTCACCAAAGAACTCAAATGCAGTTAAATCAATTTTGGCCTGGAAAGCGTGCAGCACAGGCATCACTGCATCAAAATCCGGTACACCCAGCACCATCACTTGCAGGTCTTGCGGTTGACGTTCCAGCTTGATTTCCGCTTCAGTGACGAGGCCTAAAGTCCCTTCACCACCAATGAATAAGTGTTGCAGTGCATAACCGGTGGCGTTTTTGATCATGCCTTTGTTTAAACGCAGCACATCCCCTTTACCGGTCACCACGGTTAAGCCCAGCACCCAGTTACGGGTCATGCCGTATTTAATTACTTTAATACCACCAGCGTTAGTACCAATGTTACCGCCAATTTGTGATGAACCGGCAGAGGCGAAATCGACCGGATAATACATCCCTTGCTCTTCGGCATAGTTTTGCAGCTGTTCAGTCACCACACCGGCCTGTACCCGTACCATGCGGTCTGCCGGGAAGAATTCCAGAATCTGGTTCATCTTGTCCATGCTGACCACGATTTCACCGTTGGCCGCTACCGCACCCGCAGAAAGACCGGTACGACCGCCCGATGGCATGACTGCCACATTGAACTGATTGGCAAGTTTCACAATCGCTTGCACCTGCTCAGTGCTCGATGGGAAAACGATGACGGATGGGTTTGGATCAAAGTGCTTGGTATGATCTCGACCCCAATTCTGGAGGCTGTCCGCATCAGTTTTAATACGGTTTTCACCTACAATTGCAGTCAATTGGGTCAATAACTCTGGGGTTAAAGCGACTGGAGCATTCATCGTTTGCAGACCTGGCAAGAATTAAACAAGAAGAGATTTATCCGGACTGGCGCTGTACATTTTAAAGTCATGCCAAAGCACAGTAAAAGATAAAAAACGGGCAAGAAACCAACAGCCTGAGCCTGGTTTTTGCCGTCTGGGGCTATTATAAGCGATTTTTCTGTAAAACCTGAGAAAAACCATCATTTTGATAATATAGCTTTGAAAATACAGAGTTAATTCAACCAAAAATGAATCCTGCGTTTATATTTTCTACAGAAATAGCAGACCGATCAGCCATAAATGGAATGTATCTCCTGCCCGCTCCTATGATATGATACTGCCACTAAATTTGGCCTTTGTAGCGGAGCCGTAATGAGCCAACATCTTTCACTACCTAAAGATAAAATTCGTTTCCTGTTGTTAGAGGGCGTTCACCAAAATGCCATCGACACGTTAAATGCTGCCGGATATACCAACATCGACTACCGTAAAACTGCGCTTGAGGGTGAAGCGCTGAAAGAAGCGGTCAAAGATGCACACTTCATTGGTATTCGTTCACGTACGCAATTAACTGAAGAAATCTTTGAAGCTGCGAACAAGCTGATCGCGGTTGGCTGTTTCTGTATCGGAACCAACCAAGTCGATTTAAATGCAGCCATGGTACGTGGTATTCCAGTATTTAACGCACCATATTCAAATACCCGTTCTGTTGCGGAACTGGTCCTTGCTGAACTGATTCTGCTGCTTCGTGGCGTACCAGCCAAATCGGCATCATGTCACCGCGGTGGCTGGGAAAAATCTGCAGCGGGTTCTTTTGAAACACGCGGTAAGACTTTAGGTATTGTGGGTTACGGTTCAATTGGTTCGCAACTGTCTGTGCTGGCTGAAAGCCTGGGTATGCATGTGATCTATTATGATGCAGTGACCAAACTGCCAATGGGTAATGCGCGCCAGGTCGGTTCTTTGGCTGAATTGCTGGCCAATGCAGACGTGGTATCGCTACACGTGCCAGACGTTCCATCAACCCGTAACTTTATGGGCAAAGAACAGTTTGCACAAATGAAAGAAGGCGCGATCTTCCTGAATGCGGCACGTGGTACCTGTGTCATTATTGAAGATCTGGCAGATGCAATTAAATCAGGTCATCTGGCTGGTGCTGCGGTTGACGTATTCCCGAAAGAGCCGAAAGCCAATGGTGAAGAATTCGTTTCTCCACTGCGCGGTCTGGACAATGTGATCCTGACTCCACACGTGGGCGGTTCAACCATGGAAGCGCAAGCCAACATTGGTCTGGAAGTGGCTGAGAAATTTGTGGCTTATTCTGACAAGGGTATGACCCTGTCTGCAGTGAACTTCCCTGAAATTGCCTTGCCATTGACTGAAGGTAAACACCGTTTACTGCACATTCATAAAAACATTCCAGGCGTATTGTCTAAAATCAACAACCTGTTTGCTGAGCAAGGCATCAACATTTCGGGTCAATCTTTAATGACCAAAGGTGATGTCGGTTATCTGGTGATGGATGTGGATGCAACTGCATCACAAGAAGCACTGGATATGCTGCATGATGTTGAAGGCACCATCCGTGTACGTGTTCTGTTCTAATTTCAATTAGACAGTAACACCCAAAACCACAGCCCTTGCGCTGTGGTTTTTTTATTTCCCGCTTTGAAAACAATACGCAATCCTTATTTCATGTTCTTTTGAAATCGTGCATGAGCCTTGTTTTACCTGCTGGCCACTTACGCAGCCACGACATGGAAGCGTCATCTGTTCATGCTATGCTAGCGGCTATTGATCTGATGATCGCCCTACTCTCCCAACCAGCCCATTTCAGTTATGTCGATACTTCAAAATGCGCCGCATCTCCGCGCTGTGCTGTTGTTGCTGATTGCCATGCTCAGCCTGCAAAGCAGTGGCTCCATGGCCAAGCTGCTATTTGATCAGTTTCCGATTCTGACCGTTTCAGCCATGCGGCTGCTGCTGAGCGCGCTGGTGCTGATGCTGATTTTTCAGCTCTGGAAAATTCAACCCAAAGCCATTCGCTGGCCAGCGATTTTCAGTTACGGTGCCGCACTGGCCGGTATGAACATGCTGTTTTATCTGGCAATTGACCGTCTGCCACTGGGCATTGCGGTATCGTTTGAGTTTATCGGGCCGTTAAGCGTGGCGCTGTTTTATGCTCGGCGCAAATTCGATTTTATTTGGGTCGGCCTCGCCATTGTTGGGCTGGTGCTGTTGTTTCCTTTTGATCAGACCGCGCAGCCGCTCGATGGTCTGGGCGTGTTGTTTGCCTTAGGCGCCGGTGCCTGCTGGGCCTTATATATTGTGGCCGGACAGAAACCATCGGGTGTATCCGGGAATCATACGGTCTGTCTGGGTATGCTGGTCGGTACCCTGATTTTATTACCCATTGCCTTATGGGATGGTCTGCCTGTTAGCGTATTTGAACCAGGCAATTTCATCTATTTTATTGCCTTGGCAGTTCTGGCCAGCGCCTTGCCCTTTAGTCTGGAAATGATTGCACTTCGCAACCTGACTGCACTCAGTTTCGGTACACTGATGAGCATGGAACCGGCCATTGCCGCGCTCTCCGGTTTTGTCTTTTTGGGCGAACAGTTGCTCTGGAATCAATGGCTGGCCTTAAGCACCATTATTGCCGCCTCCATTGGTTGTACCTATACCGTGCAGCAGCGCAAACAGCAGTCCAGTTAAGTAGAGTGGATCTGGCCAGACTGAGCCTCCTGCTGTGTAGTGCTGGAATTTATTTTGACCAGCTACTCATCAAAATTTAAGCAAATTGCTATAATCAGCAGCATCTCCCCAATATGCTGACACCTTCCGGTGTTGGTGGTGCGCTTATGCAAAATGCTCAACTGCTGTCGGTACTGTTCATGGTGCTGTCCATGACTTCGTACCAGATTAGTGCCTCCTTTGCCAAACAACTGTTTGAGGTGCTCGATCCGCTTACCGTGACCATTTTACGGTTGTGCTTTGCCGCCATTATTATCTGCCTGATGTTCCGTTCCTGGAAGATTATTTCCCGGCTGTCCTTTTTAAAATGGCGTGATCTGCTCTGCTATAGCGCGGCCCTGTGTCTGATGAATGTGCTGTTCTATATGTCGCTGGGCAAATTGCCGCAAGGGATTGCGGTTGGTCTGGAATTTATTGGCCCACTGGGACTGGCCCTGCTCTCGATTAAACAGCGTAGTGATTATATCTGGGTGCTTTTAGCCATTTTGGGAATTGCGCTGATGGTGCCCTGGGGACAGGCCAACAGTGACAATTTCTCAGTCTTTGGTGCCCTCTGTGCGCTGGGCGCCGGCTTTTGCTGGGCCCTCTATATTTATTTCGGGCAGCGCGTGGTACAGCAGAATATTGGCATGCATGCCCTCACCATTGCCATTAGTCTGGCTGCGCTGACCCTGTTACCCATTGGTCTGTATCACAATGCCGCGGCCCTGGTCGATACCCAATACTGGGGCAAAGCCATCGCCATTGCCATTTTGGCCACCGCCATTCCGTATGCACTGGACCTGAAAGCCTTACAGCATTTAAGCAAGCTCAGTTATGGCACCCTGTCCAGTTTATCGCCGGCACTGGCCGCGCTAACCGGTCTGGTGTTACTCGGTGAACAGATCAGCCTGTTGCAATGGGTCGCTTTATTCTGCGTGATGCTGGCCTCCGTGGGCGTGACTCTAAGAGCCAGCCGTAAGAAAGCTGTCAGCCCTTAAGCAAAAAGAGAGATCAAACAAGATGAATAAAAAGATGGCCAAGAGAGCCATCTTTTTTAAGTCCTGAATTTAGACCAGACTGTCTTTTTGAATGGCTTTATATTTGCCGTATTCATTTAAATACTGTTTGGCCAGCTCGGTTTTCTGGCGTTCTTCCAAAATTTTCCCAGCCTGCTGGAAAAAGCCATGTTCTTCTTCCTGCAAATGATGATGCACTTTTTCAGACAGCTGCTTGGCAATCGCCAGCCAGCCCGGATTGCTAAATTCGGTTTCGGTCAGTTTTTCCAGCAGCTCATCCATTTCATGATGTTCTGCCAGCGCATGCCGGGTAATGTTCAGCCCGGAATCGGTCATCATTAGTGGAATATAAAAATAACGGTCTTCGGCCACAGCATGGGCGAATAATTCATTTTTCAGTTGATCAAACAGCTCGCGGCGTTCTGGTGTATCCCCCGAGGTCTGGATTAAACGCTCGGCCAGATCACGCTGTATTTCATGGCTTTCACGCAGTGCTTCAAAAATATTCATGTTGTTATTACCCTTTCAAATGCCAAAACTTAAACACCCGACAACGGGTTGCATCATTATTGTTAAGCAGACAGGTCAGGCTAAGCATTCACTATACGCCAAGCCCGTGCGACGGTTCCTGCAGCAATTTGTATGGGAAGTTTTAATAATGAGAATGATTTACAACCAGAACATCTGATAGGCCATGCGTACAATCAGCACACTAACCAGGATCAGAAATACAATCCGGATAAAGCCGCTGCCATATTTAAAGGCCAGACGTACCCCGACCAGAGAACCGGTAATATTAGCCAGTGCCATCATCGCCCCGACCATAAACAGCACATGCCCCGTGGGAATAAAGAAACTCAGCGCTGCCAGATTGGTCATAAAATTGGCAATTTTCGACAAGGCCGAGGCATGCAAAAAATCGACCTGTAAATAACGAATAAAATAGAAAATAAAAAAGCTGCCCGTGCCGGGGCCAAAAATACCATCATAAAAACCAATCAGCACACTGCCCAACGCCGCCAGGAGCAACATTTTGCGGTTTAAAGTCTGCTGCACATGCAGCTGGCCAAACTGCTTTTTCATGAAGGTGTAGATGGCAATCACGATCAGCATCAGCAGCACAAAGGGCCGCAAAATATCGGTCGGAATCATTGACACGCAGGCTGCGCCAACGAAAGAGCTGAGAAAGGCACATAGTCCAATCACGCCCAGCAATTTCCAGGACAGCTGCACTTTGCGTAAAAAAGAAAAGGCCGCCGAAGCAGTGCCACAAATGGAAGCCAGTTTGTTGGTGCCAAACACCGTGGCCGGCGCCAGTTGCGGCATTGCGCCCATAATCGCCGGAATTTGAATCAGACCACCACCACCAACTGCAGCATCAATTGCACCTGCCATAAAGGCAAATACAATCAGACTGATGATGATCTCAATTTCCATAAAATAGACTCAATTAGAGGTTTAGTACACGTTTTGGCACTAAACGTTTTTTATTGGTAATTTCAGCTAATCCTAAGCATTTCTCACCATCAAACACCAACACTTGCTCTACAGCAGCATGGTCAATATTACTTTCCATACCACGGCTAAAGTATTCAGCACGACCTTCAGGTGCTTGAATTTGTGGTAAATGTTGTACGGGTGCATAGGCAGGCAGTAACAAGGCCTCACGCTCTTGCTCTGTCAGGCTTTCTAAATATTCAATGGTATAGTTCGGAATTAAATCGAATAGACCGGTTTTAGTACGGTGCAAATAGGTTAAATGACCATATGTGCCTAAGGCTTTGGCAATATCTTCACCTAACACACGGATATACGTCCCTTTAGAGCAGGTGACATCAAGCTTAATACTATTTTCCGTAAAGGATAATAACTCGATGGCTAAAATGGTAATCGGACGTGCTTCACGCTCAATTTCAATACCTTGACGTGCCAACTCATATAAAGGTCGACCCTCTTTTTTTAAGGCCGAATACATCGGTGGTACTTGCTGAATATCACCAGTAAATTGTTGCAGTACAGCTAAAATTTTCTCTTCGCTTAATTCAGGTACCGCTTTTTCCAGTAATACCTCACCTTCAACATCACCCGTCGTGGTGCTATGCCCTAAAAATACAGTTGTTTGGTAACGTTTTACTGAGTCTAATAAATAATGTGAAAACTTGGTTGCTTCACCTAAACACACAGGAAGTAAACCAGATGCCAATGGATCTAAAGCCCCTGTATGCCCTGCTTTCTGTGCACGAAATAACCAGCGGACTTTTTGTAATGCCGCATTCGAGCTAATCCCTAAGGGCTTATTTAACAGAAACACACCGCTAATATGACGACGCTGAATTTTAGGAGAAGAGGCTTTCATGATAAAAATCAGACCAAATTTTAAATTGCCGCCATGGTAAAACCCTGTGAAAGTATTTACAACGTTTGTGACAGTGAAATCTATTAATGACGCTTCGCTGTGACCTCATCTTGTACAAAAAATCTATTTTATTGTTGAGATTCAGTCGTTACCATGCACTTTAACGCAGTATAAAAATGACCTGTTTAGCTATGTTTTTTATACTGAAATTCACGCATGATGCTGCGTTTTTAGAACTAGATATTTTTTCATTATAACGAATAACATCACCCCATTTAGGTGCATAGGATATGCAAAAAAATAAATTATGGATGCTCTTGGCAATCATCATTGTGGTGATTGTCAGTCTAATTCTTTGGTTACGCCCAACACAAAGCACACAGTCCAGCAGCTCCACTGAACAGCAAAACAATGCTACACATCACGGTACAAGCGAGGCTAATTTTCAAGCTGGTTTGCCAAGCTATGCCAGTCATAGCCAACAAGACACTGAAATTAACTGTCAAATGCAGCTCGATGCCAGCAATCGCTTGATCGTCAATGAACAAACCCGCAACTGTTTTGAATATTTTATTACCCAGTTTGGTGAAAAGACCTTAGAACAAATCAAACAAGACTTTAAAGGCTATGTTAGCCAAAACCATCAAGAACCAGCACTATCACAAATTTTAGACTTATGGACACGTTATCTCGACTATCGCCAAGCTTTAGGGGAGCTGACACCACCTACAGGGATTGATCAAGAAGACCCTGCTTACTACCGCAGCATTTACACCAATACGCAAAATCTGCGCAAAAAATACTTTTCTAATTATGAAATTGAAGGATTATTTGGCACAGAAGATACGTACCACGAATACACACTTGATCGCATGCAAGTTCTTGCTGACAAGAAATTGAGCGAAGCTGAAAAAGCACAACGGCTAAAAGATTTATTTGAACAACTACCCGAAGATTGGCAAGAAAATCTAGAACAACTGAATAAATTGGATGATTTGCGAAAACTCACTGCAGACATTAAAGCCCGTGGTGGTTCAAGTGAAGAAATTCGCCAAATGCGTCTGAATCTGGTAGGTCCTGAAGCTACACAACGTTTAGAAAACCTAGATAGCGAACGTGCCAACTGGAAGTCTAGTGTTAATAACTACTTAACGGAACGAGATGGTATTATGAAAAGCGGCATGAGTGATGCAGCCAAACAGCAAGCCGTACAAAAGCTACGCCAACAACACTTTAAATCACCAGAAGAACGCTTACGTGCTGAAACATTTGAGCAAGTACATGATCAAGGAGGCAAACTGCCCTTTGCAGATTAATTCATAACTTTAAAAAAGGGACATAAATTGTCATTGCTGTCCCACAATTTTTCACAAGAGGAAGCTCATTTGAGCTTCCTCTTGTTTTATGGGTATTTTATCGGGTGAAAATAAAGCTTTTAAAGTTCTTCTTTCAAACAAATTCACTTGAATTATTC
>NZ_VOXR01000051.1:0-15958 GCF_013420645.1 Acinetobacter sp. C15 | reverse complement strand
TTAAGTTCTTTATCCGACATAGACACCAACATATCAAACCGTCCGCTAAGAAAATTGCAAAAGTGCATATTCTAAAAGCGGACATTTTTACTTTGGAGAAACCGGACATTTCTACTTTGGGCTTACATTTTCAACTTCGCATAACGTGTATTATGTTAATTTTAGAAAATCTTAATCACGAATAACATCACATTACCTAAGTCAGTAAGTTATTTGTAGACTGCTTTAAAAAACATTTCTCCAAGTTTAGTAACTTGTATCATTCCCTTTTTAACTTCATATGGTGGATCTCCCTTTTCAATATTTTGATATGTAAAGTCATATGATGGCTTTCTTTGTTCAAAATATTCAAAATGAGGAGCATATAAACTTTCATTTGTAAGGTAGCGTGCAGGGAGAATCTCTAAGAGTCCAACTCCAACTAAATTACTGATATAAGCACCAATATTTTCTGGGAAAGTCAACGATATATCTGGAATTATAACTATAGGGGTTTCTAAATCCATTCCACCATTTTTTAGATTTAAACGTGTTGTTATAAAAGGGATAACTTCTTTAGGTATTAATGATTGTAATAATTTAGCCTCATCTGGAGATAAATTATTAATAATATTAACAAAGCTAGGATGTGCTTGATTATTTAATTCTTTAATTGAAGCTTTTGCTAAAAGTTCGATATACAACTTTCTTAATTCTTCATTTGTTACATATCCAATTTTTTCAAGGATAGGCATTGCAACTTCAGGAGGAGCTATAGAAATCTGTTCAGGAGGAACATCCTTCAGACGATCTCTATATGCCTCTAGATTATCTTCTAAGGCTATCTTAGCTCGCTCATTTGCCCACATAATAGGCCACATTAGTGTTACACCCAATCCTAATACTGCACCTAAAGCAATACCTACATTCTGTACACCAGGTTTAGCCAAATCTCCATAAATTTCTTTTATTAGATCTGCAAATGGTTCTAAGCCAGAAGTATCAATTAAAGTCATGATTCTATATAAATAATTGTTTAAAATTAGAATAATAATCTAAAATCTATAAAAAGAATTTTATATATTTAACATAATGGCGATTATACGAAATCAAAATGTAACTCCAAAATAGAAATGTCCGGTTTCTCCAAAGTAAAAATACAGTTGGCTTCGTTAGTGAGGATGAACTTTTAACAGACTGTAATACTGTTGCATGTGCAATTGGCTGGGCAACTACCTTAAAGAACTGGAAAGATGCCGGTTTCTATATAGATTCTTTAGAAATTACCCAGGAACAGTTAAGTCATCCAATGAGTAAGCCACATACTATGGCTATAATTAAATGGAAAGGTAACCCTGCAATTGACTCTTATGAGGCAATTCAGGCAGGTCTGAACCTTCCTATAGGAATGGCTGAGGTTCTTTTTGACTATAACAATTATGCAGATGAAGAACTTACAAGTCCGGAGACAGTAGCCGAGAGAATCAGGGAATTCTGTGAAGTTCCTGATGATGAACTTCAGGAGCTTATTTGTGCCTATGACGATCACTAAAAAATCAGAAAATACACTAAAGTAAAAGAAGCCCTGACCTACATTCAGGGCTTCTTTTTTACCATCCATTTTTTAATGGAGAGTTTATAAGCGACAATGAATATTTGAGCTTATATCTGGGTCAAATGAGTGATAAAATATCACTCAAAATACCCAATATAGATTTACAGATGAAAGAGCTTTTGTCCCAAGCTGATGACCTGCATGAAAAGTACCTGATCCAGGAAAATCAGAAAATTGAAGAACACAAGATACTGGTCAATCAGGTCCTGGAGTCCTACGACCAGAAAACTGTTGCTGAAATACTTCGTAGGGTAGGACAATATGACTGGACCCGTGAAACACTGAATAAATGGCTCAATGGAAAGAGTGCACCACGGGCACTAAGTGAAGGCGAAGTAGAAATGCTTCAGCAAAAAATGCTTCCAAAGCCACCAGCCCACCATCCGGACTATAAATTCCGTTTTATTGATCTGTTTGCAGGTATTGGCGGGATCAGGAAGGGATTTGAGGAAATCGGCGGACAATGCGTTTTTACCAGCGAATGGAACAAGGAAGCCATCCGGACCTACAAGGCCAACTGGTACTGTGATCCTCAACATCATAAATTCAACGAAGATATCAGACAGGTTACGCTGACTGAAGATCCGGATATAGACATCAATGAAGCTTATGAACATATTGATAACGAAATTCCGGATCATGAGGTACTACTGGCCGGTTTCCCATGCCAGCCGTTCTCTCTGGCAGGTGTTTCAAAAAAGAACTCCCTCGGCAAGGCACATGGTTTTGAATGTGAAGCACAAGGAACACTGTTTTTTGATGTGGCACGTATTATTGCAGCAAAACAGCCAGCTATTTTTGTACTCGAGAATGTAAAGAACCTGAAAAGCCATGACAAGGGAAAGACCTTCCGTATCATCATGAAGACGCTGGACGAGCTGGGCTATGATGTTGCAGATGCTGACGCGAGTGGTCCGAATGATCCAAAAATCATTGACGGCAAGAACTTCCTTCCCCAGCACCGTGAGCGTATTGTACTGGTAGGCTTCAAACGCAGCCTGGATATCAAGGGCGACTTTTCCCTGAAAAATATCAGTAAACTCTTCCCTGAAGTCCGTCCGACCATACAGGACGTTTTAGAAAAGGAAGTAGAAGACAAATACATATTGACTGAAAATCTCTGGAAGTATCTTTACAACTATGCAAAGAAACATCAGGCTAAAGGTAACGGTTTTGGCTTTGGTCTAGTAGATCCGAAAAATCCTGGCAGCGTGGCCAGAACCCTTTCGGCCCGCTATCATAAAGACGGTTCGGAAATCCTGATTGACCGTGGCTGGGATATGCAGCGGGGAGAAGAAGATTTTGATGATCCTGATAACCAGAAGAACCGACCGCGTCGTCTGACACCACGGGAATGTGCCAGACTGATGGGCTTCCAAAAACTGGATGGAGACGACTTCTTCCGTATTCCAGTTTCAGATACACAGGCCTACAAGCAATTCGGTAACTCGGTTGTCGTGCCCGTCTTCACTGCCGTTGCAAGGTTGCTGGAACCTTACATTTTACGAGCAGCAAAAATTAAAGAGCATAAAAAAGATAAGATTTCTGCGTAAAATCTATAAAAATCACTCAAATAGGGGTACGATCCGGTCAGAAGAACAATGACCGGATCGTATATGGCGACTATCAGGCAGATGTCACAGACAATGCAGGCCCTAGGGGCAACCCGGATCCTGCTCAAACCGCTTTCCAATAATGACAATTCCAAACAGCAAATCTATTTTGGGGGAAATTTTGAAGTTCTTCAGGATTTTCCACTGGGAGAGATCCGCGCAGATGGAGAATCCAGCAAGGGTCCGATATTCAAGGCACCTCTCAAACTGTTCTGGATCACATCGGAAGGTGAAACTGAAGAAGCCACAGGTTCCCAAATTATTCTCTATCCCAAATATCCGGAAATAAGACTTTCCGGATTCCTCCGTGGCTGCTCGCTTGCCCCAAGCAAGATCATGAAACCACCGACACCAGAAGAACGTGCACTATATGCCAGCCAGAAAAGAGGCATGATCCTAGGATTGGCTAAAGACAGAGTCTTTGCCTATACAGGATCATGGGATGAGAAAATTTCAGGGGAAATTCAGGAATATGCCGAACAGAACCAAGACAGACAGGTCCTGTCAGTTTTTTATGAATACTACTCTAGCCTTACAGACAGTCAGGAGCTTCTGATTGGAAAACTCAAAGATATCTATTTAAAGGGACCAATAAGCTCCAGAAGATTGGACAAAGACGGTACTGTTATCTTATACGAGGCACCTAATGGAGCTGGTTTTACCCTCGAGTGCGAATTCGGCATCATTCCAAACGGAAAGGCCAGTCCTGATTTCTTGGACTGGGAGCTAAAAACAAGATCAAAAAGTAGTACTACCCTAATGACTCCTGAACCGGATATCGGACTCTATCGTGACAGCTATGCAAATTTTATGGATACCCATGCAAACCGCAGACAGCCACATCAGCTTTACTTTACTGCTAAACACCAAGCTGGAATCCGAAATCCGGAAACCCATCTGACTCTTTTTATTGAAGGATATGATCTGAAGAAAAAGAAAATTACCCTGAGCGAGGGTGGCTATTTTCTAAAAAACGACAATGGAGAAGTTGCAGCTGGGTGGACCTTCAGCAAACTGCTCAATCACTGGAAGAATAAACATACCAAAACTTGCTATGTTTCCTACACTAGCCTCAAACTTGAAGGCTCTACCTATTACCAGTTTGGCCCAAAGGTGTCGCTGGCTAAAGGAGCAAGTATTGAGAAATTCCTGGATGCCCTGGCGACAGGAATAGTGGTTCATGATCCTGGATGCAAATATGCCCTAGATGTGAATACAGGCAAATGGAAACAGAAAAAACGTAACCAGTTCAGGGTGTCAGCAGTCAATTCAGCTTGTCTATATGATGAATACAAGGAGCTTGACCTGTCATCAGATAAATAAGTATAGCTGTATTACTTGAAAAATCATCTGTCTCCTGGAGTGTCACGTATTTCAAGAAACTGTCTGTCACCTGCAAGCCAGTCAGCAATTGTACTGACTACTTTTTCCGGATCTTTTTTGGCTCCCCGAATACTGCATTCCCAGACAATGCAGACTCGCCAATTACTAGCGCGCAGGATATCTACAGCTCTGGAATCATTCGCCTGATTACGGCAGATTTTTTCCTGCCAGAATCCCGTCCGCGTTGCCGGTAACCTGAAAAGATGACAATTCTGATGACCATGCCAGAAACAGCCGTGTATAAAAATCACTGACCTGTATTTTGGCAAAACAATATCAGGTTTTCCCGGAAGATCTTTTACATGAAGACGATACCGAAATCCTTTTTTATGAAGCAAATGTCTGACTAATAATTCAGGCTTTGTATTGCTACCTTTGATTCCAGCCATCATACGGCTGCGTGTAGATGGATCAACAATGTCTACCATCTATCTCTCCTAAGCTATATTCGAAACTTAACAGAATGAAACTTCAACAATATTATTTATATTGAACATTTTTCATTTAATTATAAGTACTCGTGTCTAGCTAATATTTAACATAAAAACTCTTATACGAACTTCCTTATTTATTTCAAAAAAACCCCTGTCGTACACCTGAAAGCTCAAAAATAAAGTTGTTCAATTAAACAATCTATATTATGTTATTGTTTTATATAAATTATTTTTTTAAGAGTGTAAAACTAATTCAGCAAATAAAATTACATTTCAGCTTCAAAAAAACCCCTGTCGTACACCTGAAAGCTCAAAAAAAAACCCCTGTCGTACACCTACAAATATATTATATTTGTTTTATATCAATAGCTTAAAATTAGTTTAAAAAATTGGTGTATTTTCATTTTTGCTCGCTTTAAAAAAATATAAGAAAAATTTGATTAAGAGTGTAATCTATTTCAGCAAATTACTGATTATTATTTAATCAAAAACATATTTTTATGGCATAAGCATCTGATTAATTAGCCATTTTATCTAACTATAAGGTGTCTACAAAATTGGTGGCTATTCAATTTAAAAATAATTTAATAGCATCATCAATTTAATGTTTCGGCAAGCATTACTTCATCTACTTTTTTATTACGGTTCTCGACCTTCATTGTCTCAAGATTAACGTAGTTAAAAATTGGCATATATTCGCCCTTTCGGACTAATTCGAGGGGGATTTCTACACCATATTGATCAAAAAGGTCTCTCCGCTGCCGGTATTCATTCAAATTGTCGGCATAGTTCTCCAGCCGCGGCAAATAAACTAAATGCGGTGGGGCTATCTCAATTTGCTGCCACGATTTTTTAACTTTCCTGCGTACAAAGCTTTGGGCGAAATGCAGCAATTCTCCTGATTGCTGTCTATTACTTTTAAAAACGGCCCATGCTTCAATCATTTTGAAAAAATTACGCAAATCTGCCCTGTTTTTTTCAGCTGCTGCATTGCGTTTCTGACTAATGAGCTTATTCACGATAGCCATTAATCTTGCTTTCATTCGCAATAATGATTGCTTGCTGTATCTCCAAGACCACGAGAAAGATTTAATTCTGTCCTTATATTCTTTTTCAGTCGGCTTGTAGACCTTATGATCTGTACGTACAAGCTCAAAAGTCATGTGCTGCGTGACTTTTAGAGAAATAGGCGTATTTAAAACAAATTGCAGCGGCTCCCGATCTTTGAAATAACCATAGATTAAGTCAATTTCAGCCTGTATTTCCGGTTTAACCCATGAAAACCCCTGAAATCTCTCCTGCAATTCCTCAATTTTTTCACGCTCTTTAGCATTCACGATCTTTTTAGGCTCTACGCCACACTGCAAATTGAAATCCCTAGTTCGAGGAGTCGTGAACAGCAAATGAATAGTCCATTTGTATTTTTCAAAGACATCACGTTGAACGATACAAGTACAAATCGGATGACCTTTTTCAAGGCGGTAATTCCGTTGACGTGGAGTAAGCTTTAAGTCATAGCGATCTGTCAGCTTCTCCAGTAGCCCTTCTACATTGTTAAAAATGGTTTTTGTATTGCCATCCAACCAATCTTCATATTCCTTCCAATCAATTTTTGCGTAGAAATATGCCCCATTAGCCACATGGTCAGCGATTCGCTGCATCGTAAATTTTGTATGAGGACTAAATACAATCATTGCTATTTATGTAATCAAGGGATTTTCACTAAAAATACCCCATTTTCTCGTAAAAAACCACATTGTAATCTAGTAAAAAGAAAACAATGCTTTTAGAGGTTTTTAGGGCGAAGCCCTGCTATGCGAAGCATAGCCATAAAATCGAATTTTTCGGGATATTTGTAAGAGGGTAATAAGTAGTTCCTGCAAATCAGGATAGACGACTTATTTTTTATGTTCTATGATCAATTCATCATCAATGAAGTGTGTCTGACCAACGCGCATTTAAGACTGACCGACCGTGTTAGTTTTAGTGTGCGCAGGCACACTAAAACTTTGATTTTTTAAACAGCTCATAGTCAAACTTCTAACCAATTTTTGACTACCTGACGAAGCGGACTGCCGGAGAAATTTGGCTCGGTACGCTTTGATGGGAGCTTGAGGGACGCAATGCCCTCATTCGATCCAATCCTATTTAACTAGGTCGGGGAAACCCGTCTTTAGTGAAGTTGGGCGACAAGGAAACGGAAGCGTGGTGACACGTTGGTCGGGAAGTAATTCCCGATCTAGGCTGAAAGGGCCGAAATCCTGTTTTGAAGATATGGTCAGGAGTTTTAGGAAGAAACTCCGTTAATACCCACCGTTCTATGCAGATGTGCGTAATGTTTTGCATAGTGCGTGCCACACACGATGGATTCCGAGGTAACCGAGAGGTTATCGGGGCGCTGAGGCGAAAGCTGGATGCGTTGCAGGCACTTTCTTGTTAAACGGTGAACTCGTCGTGAGACGTTCCGTTGAAGCTCGAAAGGTTGATTGATAGCTCAAACGTGACAATGGGGGCGCACAACCCCCTATGTGGATTGCAAGTGCTTTACCAACAAGAATGATGATCAGATTAATAATGCGTTTTTTGGAACTGCGAACGCAAAAATAGGGAATTTCTTCGGACATTCTGGTGATCTAGTTGATAAGCGTACTGCAAGTTAAGACTTCAAGACTAACTTGTGAATCACATCCTTCAAACGTGCAAATTGGTTAGGCGCGAAATATTGAGGAAGTGAGGGAGCGATCTTGAGTAGCGCATATAAAACGGTTTTTAAATCGTGGAAATTGTGCCTGAAAGGGTAAGAACCATAGCTACCGTTCGGAGAAATCCGTTGTTAAGGGAATCGTGGTTTTGCGAAAGAGTGATGTTGGGATATGCAGAGGTGCATATTGAGTATGTGCTCACCTGGTGGTAACAGCCTTGTTGAGTTAAAAAAAATCAGAAACGGTTAAATGGGGATTGGTCTCCCCTACTGTTCGAGTTGGTCGCTTGAACTAAACTAAGTTGATGAAAATGCAGAGCTACAACTGTGTTGGATGCCTTGTTCTTATGCAAGTAGTATCTTTGTGGCTATTTCTCAGTACAGAAAACTGAGGTTCACTGTGGACTTTGCTAGCAGAGGAGTTCAGCCGTTCCAGAGTCGGTTGAATCAGGTGTAGATTTAAAAACACATTATCAAGGCTGATCCCCATAGGGGACAGCCTTACCTAATACAGCAATTAACTTCCAACCTTCGTCAAGATAACGATTAACTTCAAGTAATTTTCTAGTTTAAATAACCAAAGTAAATTGAACATAACGACAAAGAAGATCACCCCAAAGAGGCTGTTATCTGATAAGGCTCACTTGTGCATTTCTTTAACCCATGCGGAGACTGAATTTCTATGCACACCCAATTTTTCTGAAATTGCTTTGATAGTCATACCTTCAGATTTCATTTGAATAGCTTGCTCTCGCTTCGGCTCATACTGTGCCGAACGTACAATACCACCTTTTTTACCACCCTTAGCCCCACGCTTTGCCTGTATCTCTCTGAACTCACCATAGCTAAACCACTGCCAAACCCACTTAGCAATGCTCTTGGCCGTAGCTTTTACCTCACTGTAGGGTAATGGCTGCTCAAAACCGCTGTTAATCGCTTCTATTTGCGATCTGACGGCTCTTTCCCACTCATGGCTAGAGTTGTGGTGCATGTAATCCCTAATCGCCTTATACGCCCAATGACGGCCTTTCTCGAACATTGTAACGTTACGTCCCAAGCCGACAACTTCGAGCTTTTTCGGTAGTTTCTTCGGCAGGTCTACAAAGTCCGCAAGGTAGTCAAGTGAGTACGCTTGTTTTGTCCAATAGGTTGTCCGCCATTGTGGGTGCAACGGGTTCTTGGTGATCAGTTGTGAGTAGCCAATGTCAGCACCTAATTTGAGTGCATAAGCGTAGTACACCGCCTGTGCATATTTGATTGCTTTTACACTCGCAAACTCGCTTGTGCAAAGTGGTATTTCAAGCTTGTAGCAGTGGTGACAATGCCCATTCTCAGCGTTCTGTGTTGTCCAAAAGGGCTGTGGCAAACCTGCATCAAACCACGATAAAGCAGCATCTTCTTTGTCATCATCGAAGATAAAGTAAATTGTGGTCAGGGGAGGATTTATCTGAATGTAGGGCTTTTTAACCGCGATGGATTTAGTACGGATGAGCATGTAGCCAGGCTTCTCATCCATGCAATATGGTTTATTTGGTAGACTCTCGAATAGATCGAGTTGCTGCTGTGTCCCCAATTCCGTTCTAAATTTAGTCAGCTCTGAGTGACTTTTTGTATAATCCATGTTTACTACTTGAGTAAACCGCCTTTGTTCTTTGCATATATCAAATTTGTGGTATATGCTTATGACAGACACAAGACGGGTTTACCTCCTTATTGTTGTTAAAGATACGAGCCTCGATGATTACATTCCGCCAAGTTTGAAAATCATCGGGGCTTTCTTTTGTAAGAATATAACTAATCAACAAAAAATTTCAATCAATAAAACTATATAAAATAATAAATTATCAAGATAGTTACGTAAGTTGCGTAAGTTAAATAATCTTATTGTTTATAAACTATTGATCTAAATAGAAAACTTTATATAATGACTTTTAAATAAGTTACGTAAGTTAAATAATCAAGATGATAATTTTAGTTGGTGGTGAAAAAGGAGGGTCCGGTAAAAGTTGCCTCGCCCAAAATTTAGCTGTGTATTTACAAGCGAAAAAGAGAGATATTTTATTATTGGATGCTGATCCACAAGGTACTACTACTGATTGGATTAAAGAACGTGATGACAACAATAAAGTAGAAAGTATTCCTTCAGTACAAGCTGCTGGGAACATCCGTCAAATATTATTAGACCTGTCTAAACGCTATCAAGACATTATTATCGATGCAGGTGGTCAAGATTCTGAGGCTTTACGTTCAGCAATGACTATTGCAACCCATATGTTATTGCCATTTCGTCCTAAAAGACGTGATCTAAAAACATTGGTTCATGTTGAAAAGTTGATCCGATTAGCTAAAGCTGTAAATCCAGAGCTTTATACTCGAGCAGTTATTACGCAATGTCCAACTTTACCAAGTCAGTTTCAAAGAATATTAGATGCCAAAGAAGCATGTGAATCTTTTGATTTGATTCCACTTAACAATTTTACGTGTAATCGAAATATCTATGATGATGCTGATGAAAATGGATTATCGGTCTTTGAAATGTCATCTGATGAAAAAGCTAAACAAGAAATTGAACAAATTGCTAAAGAGTTTTTAGGAGATCTTTAATGGCGCTTAAAGGCTTAAAAAAATCTGAGCAAGGTTTAAACGAAGAAAAAATCAAGGACTTTATTCAAGGTTCAACTAAACGTATTAAGAAGATAGAGCCAACCCAGCAAACTTATAAAAGATATACCTTCTCTTTAACTGAAGATGTCAATCATCAAATAGATACTCTTTTGGTGAATTGTAGAGTTGCTAAGGCCAATCGTTCTATCATTTTAAAAGCTGCTATTAGTCAACTAGAGAAGCTATCTGCTGAAGAACTACAAAAAATCGTATTAGATCAAATTAAGTAACTTACGTAAGTTACTTAATTTACATAAGTTAATGCTTTAAATTTTTATTAAGTAAACTTGTGAAATATTGCTTACTTATTAATCGTTGAACACGCAAAATCACTAAAAAAGCCTAAGAGTGTGTGCTTAGGCTTTTTTAGTAGATATAAAATCTTGATTAAAAAAAGGAAATCAAAGTCATTTCGTATAAGGTGTATTATGTTAATTTTAGAAAATATTAAGGATGGGAATAGAGAATGGTAGAAACAGACTAAAAATTAGCACAGAACGGATGTTGTTATGCTTGATCCTGATCGGTTAAAAATACAAATTTAAAATCAATAAAAGGTGACAACTACCTTAATACTTACCGAACAGCATGCTTTATCAATTTTTATTGACTTAGTTAAAAAAACCCACTTTACAGTGGGTTTTTACTACATTAACTCATCAAGGTGATGCTCTAAGAATCTAAGCATATGTTTTAATTTTATTGAATTGTTACAGTGACAGGTTTTGCATAAATCGTATAGGTGTAATTTGGTGCCATCGTATATTGATAGCTTGGCATGACATAAGCTGTACCTTTTTCAGTAAATGTCAGCCCTTGGCCATTTTGCGTATATTTAGCCGAATTTGGCAAAACCAGCATATTTTTAACAAGGTAATTCGATTTCGTTCCAATTTGAGTTTGGATTTCTGCATTGATTTCTACAGGCTTGCCTGCAGTGGCTATGAGCTGACTTGCTGTATTCAATTTTACCGCCAGATTTGAAGATTCATGCGCATAATCAGTCGTTAGACCATGTGTGCCTTGTACATACATGCGGTAGAAGTCATCTTTATTTAAGCGGAAAGTCCATGGCCAGAAAGTCACGCCGCGCTGGCTCGCCATCATCATCAGCTCTTTATTTAAACCAGAAAAAGAAGGATTAAAAGTAGAAGAGTATTTTTGTGCAGCATCTAAAATGCGGCGCGTGTTGACAATATTGCTTTGAGCTGTTGGCGTACTGGTCAAGTATCCAGTGGATACACCAGGAATTTCATTCTTCATATGTAGAATTTGATCCCCAACGAAACTGATGACAATCGCTTGATCATAGGCATTATGCTTATCTAGCAATTCCTTAATTTTTGGTACAATTTCAGGTTTTGAACTCTTTATTTCAATGAAGTTTGTCACATTTGGGTATTGTTTTACAGCCGCAAGAATTTCATCCATTGTCGGTACTTTACGTCCATTTGGAATGGTGCGTAAGTTTTGAATTTCTGCGAGTGTCAAATCTTCAATTTTGGCATTTACACCTGTAGTGCGTGTTGTGGTTGAATCATGCATGACCACGACATGATTATCTTTAGAAAGATATACATCGTACTCAACCGCATCTGCGCCAACTTGAATCGCTTTTAATGTGCCTTCTAAAGTGTTTTCATCCTCAAGCGCAGGAATACCGCGATGGCCTGTAATCAGCGGTTTGCGCAGCAGCGTGTTCGGCGCCATTAATTTCATAATAGAAAGAACGCTGTCGGGCTGCTCGGTGTAAATACCGTTTACACCTGTGCTTAAGAACTCTGCTGCTGTTAATGGGCTGCTGCTGTCTAGGTTTGCCCACGGTGTAATCAGCAGACGCTGTAAATGTGAAACCACTTCTGTTTGTACCAGATGCTTAGGCAGAATCACAATTTTTGCAAGTGATGAATTGGTATTGTGGGCAATGGTCACAATATCCTTAGTTGAGCTGCTCAGCCCAGTTTGTTTAGAGTAATCGAGCGCGGTACGCAGTGCTGGAATTGCAATTCGCGCTTTGCGAAGAAGCTCTGGCTGATCTGAAAGCAAGGTAATATCCGCCAGATCATAACTTTCGCCCAATGTTTTTAGCTTATTAATGGTCTGTTCATTTTGAATGCGTAGCAGCGGAAGTGTGCGGCGTGTTGAGTCATTCAGATAATCACGTAAAGCCATGACTTTTTTCTGCTCAGTATTCAATAGATTTAATTGTTCATCGAGCTGATAGGCAATGTGTGTTGCTGCTGTAGAGGAAATGCCGTTCACGGGTGCAGGCTGTGCAATGGTTGGCGCCATAGAAACTGGCAGATTATGATCAATAATTTCGGTAACACGGTTTGATTCTGGCAGAGGATCAAGCTGTTCTGTAATTTTGATGGCATCTACTTTCATCAATAAGCCAGCAGTAGAGAGGCCAATTGCGCCTTGATCTAAATTATAAGGCAGTGTGGTGTCTAAGACTAAATTGTCATCAATATAATGGCGCACACGTTGACCATGCACAATCACAGTCGCTTTATACGACTTATTGACCTCCATATTTTCTTTATAAGCAGATTTATGCAGCACATTCCACGCATTGGTAGGCTGGCGCAGCGCAAGTTCTAGACCGCTGGCGCCAGCTGCATCGGCGCGAATTGCAAATTGATAATAAGGCGTGAAGGCAGGTTCAGCATAGCTGTCAGCAGCGCGGTAAATAATACTGCCCCAGCGGCCACCATTATTTCTTTCTAAATAAGTAAATTCGATATCTATGCGATAGTTTCTGAGTTTTTGATATTCAGGTGACAGCATTAACGTGGTCATTTGTGTGTTATTGGCGCGCCCATCAATGAATAAGCTGCCGTCTTTGACTTCAACCGTGCCTGCATTTGAGCGCAGTGTTGTCCATGCTGCTGGCAGCGCTGTGAGTTGATCGAAGTTTTCGTCTAAGTAGACTTTAGGTACAGGAACTTCTTCTTCTGGTGTTTCTGGCTCTGGAGCTGGTGTTGTCGGTGTTTCAGGCAGGGCGGATGATTCATCTTTATCATCATTGTCGTTGCAGGCAGTTAAATTGAATGCCAATAATATTGCTAAGCTCAATGAAGTCAATTTAGTCATTATGTAGTCTCAGGTTTGATTTTTTAAAAAGCGATTCAAACTTAAGAGTTGAAAATGACACTTTGGTTGATTTGTCATATATCTAAACTTTGCTTACATATTAATGATTTATGAATTCATAAAATTTTAATAAAAATAGATTAAATAAATATGATCAATATTTAATCAAAAAGTACATTGTTGTGATTTATCAACTCATCCACTGCTCAAATTATCCCCAATTTCTGCGGACAACCCTTGGGATAAATCTCAGCCAATTTTGTACGCTTTGACTTACATTCATTCAGGCTCTTTGCGTCTATGCCATTCTTCATCAATTTTCTATTATGAGGACATAGAGAGCTGGATGCTCCAGATAAGAATAATAAGATCAGATACAGGGAATGTGAGGTACGACAGGAGTTATACCAACGCATCAAATATGTAAAAAAGCCTAACAGGATGTTGGGCTTTTTTATTGACTAAATTAACCTTTGAATTGCATTTTTTTAGCCTTACTACCGATTATTTAACTATACGGAAGAAAGAATACCTTTTATTTAACATAAAATCTCTTATTCGCAATTTTAAAAACTAGAATTTTCCACCAATTCACCATCCATTTAACATAATGGATATTATACGAAGTACACTTGTATATTAATTTAAATATCAACTACTTAATAAAAATAGAAAAATCCAAAAATGCCCAAAAAGCCGACTTTGAAACAAGTCGGCTTTTTTATGAGCAGTTTTGGAATGTTTTGCCAATAAATTTGACTAAAAATTACGCTTCTCAACTTGAGTGATACAATTTTATGATACATTATTGTATATACAAATTTGAATGTTTTTTATGAAACAGTATTTTGAATGGGATGAGGCTAAGAATCGAAAGAATCAGAAAAAGCACGATGTCTCTTTCGAAACTGCAAGCCTTGTTTTTGAAGATCCATTACGGATCTCAATCCAGGACAGATATACCGATGGTGAAGAACGTTGGCAAACCATTGGACGAGTTAAAGGCGTACTAATGTTATTGGTGGCTCACACCATTTTTGATGAAGATGGCTGTGAAATCATACGAATCATTAGTGCAAGGCAAGTGACTAAAGCGGAGCGAAACAAATATGAGCATGGTTAGATACTCACGCAAAGAGCTGAATGAGAAATTTGGTGAGAAGCAAGATGCTGAAATTCAACGCTTGCTTGCTAAAGGCACGGTTCCTGATGATCAGCTAGATCTATCAGATATTCCTGAAATTACAGACTGGAGCAATGCTGTACGTCATAAACAGTTCTATCGTCCTGTGAAGCAACAAACTTCCATTCGTTTAGACGCGGATGTACTTGCATGGTTTAAAGCTCAAGGCAAAGGCTATCAAACACGAATGAATGAAATTTTACGAGATGCTATGCTCAAAGAATTAAAAAATCATCAATAAAAATGGGAGTTTAAGCTCCCATTTTTGACTTCGCATAACGTGTATTATTATGTTAATTTGGCTTTTTTTGCATAAATATTCGTAACCATATGATTTGAAAGGGTTTATTTGATTCTTAATCCAGTTTTTAATTTAATAAAATCAATGACTTATATATTTATACAACAAAGCCGTTCTAAAGGGATAGTAGATGGATGTTTGTAATTTGGATTGGTCAATTATTGCTACCTATCAAGGTGTGATGGGAACTTATTTAGGAGTAGCAGCAACAATAGCATCACCAATAATAGTTGCTATTTATATTTATAAAAAATGGCATGATCAGAAAGGAAAAGAAGTTATAGCTAATGAAGCAAAGGAAATTTTAAAAATAGTAGAAGAGTTAAAAAATGACTATATGTATAGATACGGAAATATGGATAGTTTAATTAATTATAAAGAACTTTTTAGCAAAGAAGATTTATCTACTAATAGAATTAATAGCTCTAGAAATGATAGGAAATATAGAGATAGGGTAAGATTGCTATTAGAAATAATTGAAGATAAAGATATAGAAGCAGTTCAATCTGATATAAAAAATTATGGATTTCAATATATCCACCAAGAAATGCGTGTTGATAATGAAGAAAAATTAAAAATTTTAGAGAAGAAATTAAATCTTTTAGTAGATAGTCTGAATGATTTAAATCGAATCCTCATAGAGTATATGATGTATAAAAAGGAAATTGTTTTTCGATCTAAAAGCGCATAGGCGGAATACACCTCACACGTTTGAATAGCCACCAATTTTCTAGGCATTATTTAGTTAGTTAAAATGGCTATTTAACATAAAAACTCTTATATGAAATAAAAAACCTAGGCACCGGCCTAGGTCTTAAATTTAAAAAAATACATAAAAATTAAGGTTATAGTCTTAATTTTTCATGTTATTCCAAAGTAGAAATGTCCTATCTTAAAACCAAATAGAAATGTCCTATACAGACATTTCCAAGTCAAGCACAGGATTCAGATTTCGTTGTTGAATTGCTGTTTTCTGTGCACGTCTTCTT